>NZ_JBFUHY010000084.1:0-20098 GCF_056402155.1 Pseudomonas sp. P4_C1 | reverse complement strand
GTGCAGGTCGACGAGGCCTACCTGAAAGAGTCGATTCTCGATCCAAAGGCCCGCCTGGTACAGGGCTACCCGCCAGTGATGGTGGCCTATACTCTCAATGACGATGAACTGGGTGCTGTCATCGCACTGATCAAATCACTGAGTGCTGCGGGGCAAGGCGCTGAACCTTCGACTGGCGAAGCGTCGAGCCCGGGTGAAGACCTGGTGGCGCAGGGGCAGCGACTGGCCGGGTCGCTCGGCTGTCTGGCCTGCCACAGTGTCGATGGCAACAAGGGCGTCGGTCCCAGCTGGCAGGGCCTGTATGGCAAGACCGAAACCCTTGCCGACGATACGAGCGTGAAGGTCGATGAGGGCTATCTCAAAGATTCGGTTCTTCATCCCAATGCCAAAATCGTCAAGGGCTATGCAGCCGTGATGCCGGCCCTGGCGCCGAGTGACAAGGAGCTGGATGCACTGATCGCTTTTATCAAATCCAAAGCGAATACTGATGCTGATGCGAGCAAGGCGCAGCCAGGGAAGTAGCCGTAAAGCAGCCAGAAATACACTGAAACTTCGGCAGGAGGATGACGTGATGGCCTATGCGGAGCAAGCCGAGACAGAAGCATTGCACGAGCCCAAGAGTTTCCTGACCAAATACATCTGGAGTCAGGACCACAAGGTCATAGCCATTCAATATTCCTTGACGGCTTTGTTCGTGGGGCTTATCGCTTTGGTGTTGTCCGACTTGATGCGCCTGCAGATAGGTTTCCCCGGCAGTTTGGCGTTCATGGACGCCAGTACTTATTATCAGGCGATGACCATGCACGGCATGATCATGGTCATTTACTTGCTGACGGCCTTGTTTCTGGGGGGCTTCGGCAACTATCTGATCCCACTGATGGTGGGTTCCCGCGACATGGTCTTCCCTTATGTCAACATGCTGAGTTACTGGACCTACCTGCTGGCGGTACTGGTGTTGCTCGCCGGTTTCTTTGTGCCTGGCGGCCCCACGGGGTCAGGCTGGACGCTCTATCCGCCGCAGTCCATTACTCAGGGGACACCGGGAGTGGAGTGGGGCATCGTACTGATGCTCGTCTCACTGGCGATTTTTATTGTCGCAACCACCATGGGCGGCTTGAACTACGTCACCACGGTATTGCAGGCGCGCACGCATGGCATGACATTGTTTCGCATGCCGCTCTCGGTATGGGGAATCTTCATGGCCTCGATCATGGCCTTGCTGGCCTTCCCGGCGTTGTTTGTCAGCGCGATCATGATGCTGTTCGACAAGCTATTGGGTACCAGCTTCTTTATGCCGGCGATGGTCTCGCTGGGGCAGCAGCTCGGTCATCAGGGTGGCAGCCCGATATTGTTCCAGCACCTGTTCTGGTTCTTCGGCCACCCGGAGGTCTACATCGTTGCTCTCCCTGCATTTGGCCTGGTCTCCGACTTGATCAGCACCCATGCGCGTAAAAATATCTTCGGCTACCGAATGATGGTGTGGGCCATTATCGCGATTGGCGTACTCAGTTTTGTGGTCTGGGCACACCATATGTATGTCAGCGGAATGAACCCGTACTTTGGCTTTTTTTTCGCCGTCACCACTTTGATCATCGCGGTGCCGACCGCGCTGAAAGTCTATAACTGGATATTGACCCTGTGGCGCGGCGACATCCATCTGACCGTGCCGATGCTGTTTGCCCTGGCCTTTATCGTCACCTTCCTGGTCGGCGGTCTGACCGGGTTGTTTCTGGGCAATGTGATCGTGGATATACCGCTCTCGGACACTTATTTCGTCGTGGCCCACTTTCATATGGTCATGGGGGTCGCACCGGTACTGGTGGTATTCGGCGGCATTTATCACTGGTTTCCGAAAGTGACCGGGCGCATGACGAACGATACCCTGGGCAAGCTGCATTTCTGGATTACCTTTGTGGGCACCTACGCCATCTTCTTCCCCATGCACTACCTGGGTTTCCAGGGCATGCCACGCCGCTACTACGCCTATGAAAACTACGCGTTCATCCCGCAGTCCGCGCAAGAGTTGAATGTTTTCATTACGGTGGTCGCATTGACTGTCGGGGTTTCCCAATTGCTGTTCCTGTTCAACCTGGCCTGGAGTGTGTTCAAAGGCAAGCCCGCAGGCAGTAATCCCTGGGGCGCGGCCAGCCTGGAATGGCAAACGCCGGACACTCCGCCGAAACACGGTAACTGGGGAGAGAAATTGCCGGTCGTGCATCGCTGGGCCTATGACTACAGCGTGCCGGGGATAGAACAGGATTTTGTGCCGCAAACGGTTTCCGCCGAGGAGCTGGAGCACATGCGGCAACTCAGTGCCGGAACTAAAATCGCGGACGCCAAGACATGAACAGGCTGCTATTGAGAAACGCCGGCGGCGCTGATCCCGGCGGCAGTTGGAGTCACGACCCTGGGGGTATTCAGGCCGCCGAGGGGGCCGATCGAAGCCAAACCGCAAGAGTAGGCCTGCGCCTGTTTCTGGTGGTGGTGAGTTCGTTATTCTTCCTCTTCCTGATCGCCTTTGTCGCCCGTTCACAAATGGCCGACTGGGAACCCCTGACAGAGCCTTTGGCGCCGTTAGGCAATCTCCGGCCGCTCTGGCTGAACTCGGCTTTTCTGGTACTCAGTTGCATCGCACTGCAGTGGTCGCGCATGGCCGCCCGACAGGCTCGACCGGGCGCAACCATGATTGGTTTTGCATTGGGGGGCGTCTTTGCCATTGCCTTTCTGGCGGGGCAACTCTGGGTCTGGCAGCAGTTTGTCGCCTGGGGCTACTTTGTCGCCAGCAATCCGGCCAACAGTTTCTTCTATCTGTTGACCGGCCTGCATGGGCTCCACCTGCTGGGCGGGCTGATCGCCTGGTGCTGGATCCTCGCCAAATTTCTGCGTCATGTGCCATTGGCGCAACTTGGCGCCAGCGTCGAGCTCTGCGCCATCTATTGGCATTACTTGCTGGGCCTTTGGTTCGTGCTTTTCGCGCTGCTGGCCAGCACGCCGCAAACCTATGAAGCCATCGCCAGATTCTGCGGCCTGAGGTGAAAAGCCATGGCATTGCACCCACTAGCCCAAACCCAAGCCCAAACCGAGCCCCGTTCATCCAATCCACCAGGTTCGCCACCTGCACCGGGATGGCAGGGCATTGCCAGCGACTGGTCCTCGGATAGGGAGGCCTTCAAGCAGGTCCCCTGGGGCAAGGCGATGATGTGGATATTCCTGCTCAGCGACACTTTTATATTCACCTGTTTTCTGACCGGCTACATGTCGGTACGTATGGCTATTACCACCGCCTGGCCGAACCCCAGTGAAGTGTTCGCATTGACGATCGGCGGAAGAGAGATCCCGCTTATTCTGATCGCCATCATGACCTTTGTGCTGATCAGCAGCAGCGGCACCATGGCCATGGCCGTCAATTTCGCCTATCGCCGTGATCGCGTGAAAACCACGGCCCTGATGCTGGCGACCGCTGCCTTGGGGGTGACCTTCGTCAGCATGCAAGCTTTTGAATGGAGCAAGCTCATCGCAGAAGGGGTGCGTCCCTGGGGGAACCCCATGGGGGCGGCGCAATTTGGTGCAAGCTTTTTCATGATTACCGGTTTCCACGGACTGCATGTGTCAATCGGCGCCATCTACCTCAGCATTGTGGCGCGCAAAGTATTGCGGGGAGATTATGAGCGCTCCGGAAACTATCAGAACGTCGAGATAGCCGGGCTTTACTGGCACTTCGTGGATTTGGTGTGGGTGTTTATTTTTGCATTCTTCTATTTATGGTAGAGGAACACGGTGATGGCACAGGCTCAGAGTCAGCAACATCCAATCAGTTTGTACCTTAAAATTTGGGGGCTGTTATTCGTCCTCAGCACGATGTCGTACCTTGTCGACTATTTCCACTTCCATGGCTACCTTCGGTGGTTCCTGATTATCACTTTCATGTTGTTGAAGGCAGGTTTAATTGTCTCCATCTTCATGCATATGGCCTGGGAGCGGCTGGCCCTGGTCTATGCCATATTGGTGCCGCCTTTGTGTTTACTGGTGCTGGTCGGACTGATGGCCACCGAAGCAGACTATGTCTTCCTCAGTCGGGTCATTTTCTTCGGCCAATAAGCCGCTTTCGGATGGCCATCAGTTTCCAGACGCTAACCCGATATCACTCGCTTGAACTGATGCCATTTGTGCTGCCAGGCCACTGTCCAGTGGGGAGCTGCCGCTCCCGTGCCGGCGATCTTCAGATTTGGATGATGATCGATTACCTGGTCCAGGATCGATTCCTGATCCGGTTCAACATCCACGAAGAAAATATGTTTGCCCTCTTTTACCACCTGCTTGAAATTGCGGAAGTGAGTGTTCGGCACCTGGAACCCAAAAAAACCGCCTTCCCAGATGCAGAAGCCCAAAATAACAATGGCCAGGAAGACAAAAGGCATCCAGCCTGCGGCGGATTCGGTCCAGCCCATCCAATAGGCGCCACCCAGGACCAKTACTGCGAGGGGCAGACCGACCACAGCACCAATCTCACCGGAATGAACAGCATCTTGTTCCATTAACGAGTTGACCTCGTGGAGGTGATGTTCTTCGACATCAGCAACTTTTTCACTGAGTACATGAATCTGTTCAGAATTGATGCCGCTGGCTTCCAACTCATTTTCAACTGTTTCGAGATCGTTGAGATTGTCACTGATGTAATAGTGCCGATTCATGCCACACCTCCAAACCCAAGTTTGCCGTAGACCTCCTTTGTCCGGCAGCCGTTAACAACCGAGATTTGCAGTCAGTAGCTGTGCCGTGGGGAACGTTGCACACTTCTTGCAATCTGAAAAAAAGTATAGCACTCGCCAGCACGCCCCCTAGTTGATCTGCACTATGACCGGTCCTTCGGTTACGATCGGCGGGTTGGCGCGGATACTCGAGGTGTTTTTCTGAATCCAGTCACGCGCCACTTTCAGGCTCGCATCACAGCCGGCCTTGTCTGTGCAAACAGTGATCGCCGTACCACCGTCACCCGTATTGAGCAATGTGTAGCTGACGAGGCCAGGCACTGTCCGCAAGGTCGCTTCGATGTCGTCTTTGCGCTCTTCCAGACGCTCGAAAAGCTGCTTCGCTCCCGTACCCAGGTAGGTTCTTATCACCGCGTACATAGTCGTCTCCTTTGGGAGTACCGTCTTGATGCCCATCCAGATCCGTTGATGGCCGCAATCACACAAGTTTCAGCTCGCCCTGATTCATTAAGCTTAGCCAAACGCCGGCGACAACCGAAATGCAACGACCACCGGCCCATCGCAAACATCAAAAAACGCGGAGCCAACTGAAAACCCGGCGCTAACTGAACCTTGAACATTGACGCAACTGCGCCGGGCTCACGCCAAGGCGTTGCTTGAAGGTGGTCGCCATGTGTGCCTGGGAGTTGAAACCGCAGGCGTAGGCGATCTGCGTCAGCGTGGCAGTCGAATCGCGCATCAGGGCTCGGGCCCTGGCGAGGCGTCGGTCGATCAGGTAGCCGTGCGGGCTTTTGCCTGTGACGTTTTTGAAGGACCGCATGAAATAGCCTTCGGACAATCCAAGCACGCCCGCCATCGCCGATACGCTCAACGGACCATCGAGGCCCGCATCAATGAACTCATCGAGCAAGCGCATCCGGTTGCCCGTTATCGAGCCAGGGGGCGCTGCCGACACTGCTTCGCTACCCGTCGCCCGCTCAGACAATGCCAGTGCCCAGGCCTCCCAATCGTCCTCCACGCAAGCGTGCAACAGCGCGATGCGCATTCGCCATGCGAGGGCAGTGGCCTGCCGGTCGATGCGATTGTTGAAGGCACGATCCCCGACCAGCACAACACCGTCGGTGCGCATCACCCGCAGGTATTCACCGCCCGTGGGTGATTCGGACAACACGTCACACCCGGCGGGAACGAACGCCAGGCCGTTGGGCATGGCATCGAAGGGTTGTACCCGGTCACTGCCGATAGCGTGCAGGCCTCTCTGGCTGTCGAAGGCAAAGCCAATTCCCGCCTGGGTCGCCACATATCGGGTCGCGTACGCGCTTGCGGGGAGCAATTCAATCGACCACGCACCGGCCTCGATACGGCGGACCGGTTCGGACAGAAGTGGTGGCGTCATGCGGTTTCGATAGCTCATGAACACCATAGTAGTGAAGAGGGGGGACAAAAGTCAGGTCAGTTTTTTGAAAGCCGGCGTACTGCGTCCGTGTCCAGACTGGGCAACATCTCAGGGGGATAACTCATGCACAGACTGACTCGCGACGATATCGAACAGGCAGCACGCAACGTTTACCAGGTCATGCCGGCCACCGCCCAGTACCCATGGCCGTTGCTGGCTCGGCGGTTGGGTTGCACGGTGTGGGTCAAGCACGAAAATCACACGCCTACCGGTGCTTTCAAAGTGCGCGGCGGTATCACCTTCATGCATTGGCTCAAACGCGAGCACCCAGGCGCGAAGGGCATTGTCAGCGCTACCCGCGGCAACCATGGCCAGAGCCTGGCGCTGGCGGCTGGCGCTCTGGGTTTGCGGGCGTTGATCGTCGTGCCGCAAGGTAACTCGGTAGAAAAGAACAACGCCATGCGCGGCTTTGGCGCTGAAGTGGTCGAGTATGGCCGCGATTTCGATGATGCCCGTGAAGAGGCTGCACGCCTTGCGCACGTGCATGACCTGTTCCTGGTTCCGCCGTTTCACACCGAGCTGGTCAAAGGCGTCGCCACTTATGCGCTGGAGCTGTTCAACGCAGCGCCAGACCTGGATACCGTATATGTACCGATTGGCTGTGGATCGGGGATTTGCGGGGTGATCGCCGCCCGCGATGCGCTAGGCCTGAACACCCRGGTGGTGGGCGTGGTTTCCACGGAGGCGGCCGCCGCACAGTTGTCGTTTGACACCGGAGTCCTATGCGAAACCGCCTCGGCAACCACCTTTGCCGACGGTCTGGCCGTACGCAAGCCGGTGCCTGAGGCCTTTGCCGTCTACGCGCAGGGTGCGGCGCGGATCGTATCGGTCAGCGATGACCAGATCGCCGAGGCCATGCGCGTGTATTACACCGATACCCATAACCTCGCTGAGGGGGCCGGTGCGGCGGCGTTGGCAGCGCTGATTTCGGAACGTGAAGCCATGTCGGGAAGAAGGGTGGGTGTGATTCTGTCCGGTGGCAACGTCGACAGATCGGTGTATGCGCAAGTGATTGCATAAAGGCGCAATGACCTTGGTTACATAAACTTGGCCACATAAATTTGAAATGCACGGCGTTGCTCGACACAATCGCGCCCCGATCCGGCCAAAGGCGCCGGACGTTCGTGGTGAAAAGGGGCCGCAGGTGAACGAACAGACATTGTCCATGCGCCTGGAGCGCGTGGCGGCGCATGTGCCAGCCGGCGCGCGCCTGGCCGATATCGGCTCGGATCACGGCTACCTGCCGGTGGCGTTGATGCGCCGTGGCGCCATCGCGGCGGCGGTGGCCGGCGAGGTGGCGTTGACGCCGTTCCGCGCGGCCGAACGCACCGTGCGCGAGAATGGCCTGGACCCGCAGATCACCGTGCGTCTGGCCAACGGCCTGGCGGCAATCGAGCCGGGAGACGGGATCACGGCGATCAGCATCTGCGGTATGGGCGGCGAAACGATCCGCGACATTCTCGACAGCGGCAAGGCGTACCTGAGCGGTCAGGAGCGCCTGATCCTGCAACCCAACGGCGGCGAACAGCCACTGCGCCAATGGCTGATGGACAATGGCTACCGCATCCTCTGCGAGGAAGTGCTGCGGGAAAATCGTTTCGACTACGAAATCATCATCGCCGAGCACGCCGGGCCGGTGATGTACACCGCCGAGGAGCTGTACTTCGGCCCATTGCAGATGCAGGCCCGCAGTCCGGCGTTCCTGCTCAAATGGCAGCGCAAGCTGCGCCAGAAGCAGAAGACCCTGACCCACTTTGCCCGGGTACAACAGGCCGTGCCCGAAGAAAAGGTGCAGGACATCGCGCGTCAGGCCCGGTGGATCACCGAGTTGCTGGCTTGAGCCCGATCCGGGGTTCGTACGCGCCTTCGCTTACTCCGGCGATGGGTCCAGCTTTTTTCCGGAGCCATTGCCTTTGGCCTGACGGGCGCTGCGACGCAGTTCTTGTGGCGTGCGCCCCACGACTCGCACGAAGCTGCGAAGCATGTGATCGGCATCGCCGAACCCGAAGCACCTGGCGATCTCTTCGAAAGTCTGGTGCCCGTCCTCAACCAATGGCCGCGCAGACTCGATACGCAGACGCTCGATAGCTTTCGCCGGCGTCACCCCCACCGATGCCGCGAAGACGCGGCCAAACTGKCGCACGCTCATATGTGCAACGTCTGCCAGGCGTTCAACCGACAGATCATCACGAAGATGATCGCGCACATGGCTCAGCACCGTGCGGATCCGATCCGAGCCAGGGTCGAAATCCAGCAGCGAAGAGAACTGATACTGACCACCGGGTCGCCGATAGTAGACCACCAGCATGCGCGCGACGGAGCGTGACACTTCCTTGCCCAAGTCCTGCTCGATCATCGCCAGGGCCATGTCGATGCCAGCCGACATGCCAGCGGACGTCCAGACATTGCCGTCTTCGGTCCAGATACGATCTCCGTCCACCCGCAGTGACGGATAGCGTGCCTGCAATTGTGGCGCGTAGTTCCAGTGCGTGGTCGCGACACGACCGTCGAGCAGGCCGCTCTCGGCCAGCAGGAAGGCGCCGGTGCAGACGCTGGCAGTGCGGCGAGCACGCGGGGACATCTGCCGTATCGCCGCTGCCATCGGCATCATCCGGTCATCGATCGGAGCGGTGGGGGCGCCGACGATGATCAGCGTGTCGAGATGGTCGACAACCTCCAGGGCTTGCGTCGCGACTTGCAGTCCGCTCGAAGCGCTGATCAATCCGCCTTCAAGCGAAGCGACTGTGAATCGATAGCCCGAAGCGGGGGCACGATTGGCGTTGGAGAAGGCTTCGAGCGGGCCGCTCAGATCCAGCAATACGAAGCCCGGGTAGACCAGGAAACATATGTGACGCTGCATGCACGGAACATCCAAAGACTGATTGGGGTGCCATAGTACGCACTTGTTGAATGGAAGGTCACGGGGGGCATCGAGCCACCCGCCTCATGCAAGGGGACCGGGCTTGTCGGCCGAAATCCAGGGATAAATGTCCATTTCGTGCCGTCTTCTCGCCGTACCGTAAATGCACCACCCCCACATTGCGGACGTGCAAAATGACCTTCAATCGAATTCATCCCGGCAGACTCCTCTCCTGCGCCACCTTGCTGGGGGCGATCCTGATGGCGCCCGGCATCGGCTTTGCCGCCGAGAACCCCTACGCCGATCCGGTCAAACCCGCGCTCCCGGCCTCCACCTTTCAATGGGATTCCAGTCGAACCGCGCTGGTCGTGATCGACCCGCAGATCGACTTCATGAGTCCGGAGGGTGCTGGATGGTCAATCTTCGGCCAGAGCGTTACCGAGCAGAACCTGGTGCCGAATCTGACCCGGCTGTTCACGGCGTTCAAGCAAGCTGGAGCGACCGTCGCCATCTCGCCGCACTACTACTACCCCCATGATCATCAGTGGGAGTTTGAAGCGCCAGCGGAGACCGTTCAGCACAAGCTGGGCATGTTCGACCGCAAGGGCGCCTTGACGCTGGATGGATTTCGCAATTCGGGTGCCGACTTCATGAAGGAATTCAAACCCTTCATCGAAGACGGCAAGACCCTCGTCGCCTCACCGCACAAGTTATATGGCCCGCAAAGCAACGATCTGATGCTGCAGTTGCGCAAGCAGCGGGTCGACAAAATCATCCTGGCTGGCATGGCGTCCAACCTGTGTGTCGAATCGCATCTACGCGAGTTTCTGGAGCGCGGTTTCGAGGTGGTTGTCGTACGTGACGCTGTCGCCGGCCCGAAGCTGCCTGACGGCGATGGATACGGTAGCGCGCTGGTCAACTTCCGCTACATCGCCAACGGCCTGATGACGACCGATGAGGTCGTGAAAAAGCTGGRAGGGCGCTGACCTTGGGCATGACCCATTTCCTGACCAGACAGGGGAGTCCTTACGGCTCCCGTGTCACTGACTGACGCGGAGTCACCCATGAGCGATAGCGAAAATTCAAGGCTTGTCAGCCCGGACCGACGGGATTTCCTGGTGCTCGGCCTGAGTGCCACGGCCCTCGTTGCCTTGTCCTCGGCACCCGGTCTTGCACTCTCGTCCGTCAACTCTCCTTACACCAACAGCGGAACCATGACCGTGAGCAAAGTGACCACCCAAGATGGCGTTGAAATCTTCTACAAGGACTGGGGCCCGAAGAGCGCCCAGCCCATCGTGTTCCACCATGGGTGGCCGCTGAGCGGTGACGATTGGGACAGCCAGGCGCTGTTCTTCGTTGGCCAGGGCTATCGCGTCATTGCACACGATCGCCGCGGCCACGGCCGCTCGTCTCAGGTGAGCGGTGGCCACGACATGGACCACTACGCGGCGGATGTCGCCGCGTTGGTACAGCAACTGAACCTGCGCAACGCCGTGCATATCGGCCACTCGACCGGCGGCGGGGAGGCAACGCGCTATGTCGCCAGGCATGGTCAGTTGCACAAGCGCGTGGCCAAACTGATCCTGATTGGTGCGGTACCGCCGGTCATGGTCAAGAGCCCGGCAAACCCGGGCGGTCTTCCAATCGAGGTGTTCGATGACATGCGCAGGCAACTGGCGGCCAACCGGTCTCAGTTTTATCTGGATGYTGCCAGTGGCCCGTTCTACGGCTTCAACCGCCCGGGTGTCGCTGTTTCACCGGGCATGATCCAGAACTGGTGGCGGCAAGGCATGGCTGGCGCGGCAAATGCCCACTATGAGTGCATCAAGGCCTTCTCTGAAACAGACTTCTCGGATGACCTGCGGGCGATCACCATACCCACTTTGGTCATGCACGGTGATGACGACCAGATCGTTCCTATTGCCGACTCTGCGCTGCTGTCGAGCAAGTTGCTGAAAAACGGATCCCTGAAGGTGTACGAGAAGTACCCGCACGGGATGTGCACGACACACGCCGATGTGGTCAATCAGGATCTGCTGAAGTTCATTCGCGGCTGATCCGGCCCATCCATGGCTCTGCTGGTCGCAGGGCCATGGATGGGCTCTTGGGTCGGCCTCATTATTCTTCTTCCCTGAGTGCATTGATCCGCTCTGATTTTTCCCCAGCTATCAGCGCGGCATGATCTTTCGCATTTTGATTGGCATCGGCGATGGAGAACTAGCCGACAGCCTGGTCGAAAGAGTCCAGCGGGCCCATTTTCGAAAATTTGCGCAGGCCTTCGCGGTAAGCAGTTTTCGCCATTGGTCGGGTCTGGCGACGAAAGTTCAGTGAAATAGCGGTATTTTTTTCGACGTACGAAAAGAAACGATTCAGCGGCGTAGCACCGCGGGTTTCAGCCAAAGAGACAGGGATCCCCAGGTGCTGGAAACAGTACCGTTTGTCGATGCTTTTGCTCAAAAATTGAACGATCGGGATATGGTGGGCTCTGATTTCCCAGCAGGCGGATCCTATAGGGTCCCGCTGTACTCACTAGAAAAATGGACGTATACCTCATCTGCATTGAATGGAATGCACATGGGGATTTTTTTTACCTGAGACCTGGAGTGATAGTATGCCGTCATCACTGACTCGCTGGGCGAGTCGCTCCCTCTTGTAATACCTAATTATTAAGTTGCTTTAATCATTGCGAACTTGATCTTGCAGGTGCGAATAAATAATTCGCATGCCTGGGGCATGGTGCAATTTGCACTGCCGCTATAAGTGGAGATGTAATCTTGGATATTAATACAATGATCGGCCTGATCAGCCAGAAAGAATCCATGGAGTTTTTGCGTTTAGGTGTTGTTTACGTTCACCTGTTGGCTTGTTGCGTAGCTATTGGCCTGGTGTTTGCCAGCGATGCCGCAATGGTCAAGGACTTATGGAAAGGTCGTGTGTCGTCGGGGCACGATAATGAACATATGGCCAGTCTTCAGAAGTCTGTTTCCAATGCGTTGATATTCTTGTGGATCACCGGAGCTGCGATTATAGGTATTGATTACCTTGATAAAGGCATGAACTATTTTGCCAATCCGAAACTTCAAGCCAAAGTCATTATTGTATTGTTGCTGACATTCAATGGCATGTTGTTGCACCGTTATGTATTGCCGGCAATGCTGAAGGTCGGATCGCTGCTTGATCTCAAGGTCAGTGTACGAATGTTTGCCCTGTTCTCTGGCGCACTGTCGGGCGTGTCCTGGCTGTATGCCGCCATGCTCGGTGTCGGTCGACCTCTGGCCTGGAAATACTCGCTCACCGAGTTGCTGATGGCCTATCCGGTGTTGATCGTACTCGGCTTTGCGATGATGGTGGCGCTGACTCAGTGGGCGCGCAATCGCCACGAGGCAACGCCGACTCAAGAGACTTGGCTGTTCGCGGGTATTCCTGCGCTGCGCTGAGCTGACGAAAATCCAGGTAAAGACGGGTAAAACCGTTTGACCCTTTGAAACATCAGCGCCCCTGCGGAGGGACTTATACCCTAAAGGTACATGGTTCTGAGAGCGGGGCCCAAAGGTCTGGCAGATGTCGGCTTTCGAGCATCATATCCTTTCGATGTAGAAATACATCGCAAGACATCGCTATTCCTGAGCGCCGACGGCAACGTCGGCGTTTTTTTTTGGGGGTTCTTCACGCAATCCCGGGAAACACAGAAACAAGAACGCCGTTTGGCTAGATGTCTGTTTCAGCGCCAAGGCCCGGCCGGGGTCCATGGCCGACTATAATTTAGTGCAGGGGGACCGTCGGAGGTGGCGCTATGCGTATCTTCAAGCAACTCCTGCTCTTGGTCGCGGGGCTTCTGGCAAGCAACCTCTCCCTGGAGGCAATCAGCGGTGGCGGCCTCGGTCAAAATCCTCACCCGGCCGTTCCGGTTAGTGGGCAGCTACAGCAATGCGGGCAATTCCACCATTTCCACAGTGGCTCGTTTCATATGGGGAACCGGCATTTCGCGCCAATGCACAGCCGGCATTTCGTACCAATGCACAGCGGGCATTTCGTACCAATGCGCAGCCGGCATTTTGTACCAATGCACAGCGGGCATTTTGTACCAATGCACAGCGGGCATTTCGTACCAATGCACAGCCGACATTTCGTACCAATGGATAACCGGCATTTCGTACCGATCCACCGGATAAACAGCTTCGAGGTGATCAGAGGGCCCGGGTTCAGCGATCGGCGCTTCGGTTCCAGGCACGTTCACTTCGTGCGTCAGTTCGATCCGCGGACGGGGCAGTTTGTGATTCAGGAATTTGTCTGGTGAAGCATGCCGCTCCAGAGAACCGGGCAACAACAACTCACACCATCCGTTCCTGGCGCAATACCTCACCCCGGGGTCCCCATAGGGCCGGACGGTGAGAAGCCGATCATTCTTTCGGCAAGGGGGAGGGTAGCGGGGTTGACCTTGTGTCTACCGCTCATCGCCAAGGCATAAAATAAACTTTGACATCATTGGGGCATTGGTTGAATATTCATATATCGCATGCGATCTAATCGAGTGCGAACACAGCCAACAGCAACCCTTGCCGTTTGGAGATTCAGCCATGAACACCGCAAGCAGCCGCAAAATGTTTATCTCTACCGCTCAAGCCTCCCATGGCCAAAACGGCAACAACTGGATCATTGCACACGCCAATTGCTGAACGCTGTCTTTTTAAATGCTAAATACACCGTATACGATAAGATCGCATGCATATTAAATACTGAGGAAATCCCCATGAGCAAGATCGAAAAAGTACTGGCTACCGGCAAAACCCACACCACTCGCAGCGCTGTTGGCGGTCACAAAGGCAATCTCGATATCGAACTGTCGTCACCGGGTTCCGCCCAACCGGCCCATGTTTTTGCCGCCGTCCAGCCGCACCCGAAAGCCGAGCAGCTGTTTGCCGGGGCATGGTCTGCCTGCTACACCGCGGCAGTGGGGCTGGTGGCCCAGGAACGCAATATCGTGTTGCCGGCGGATATGGCCGTCGACATCGAAGTGGACCTGGGCCAGACCGGCGCGGCTTACTTCCTCCAGGCACGACTGACTTTGCGCGTGCCGGGGCTGGATCATGGGGTGGCGACCGAGTTGGCCCACAACGCCGATGCAATCTGCCCGTACTCCAAGGCAACACGCGGCAACATCGATGTCGACATCAATGTCCTGACGGCATAACCCACTGAAGGCCGGCTCACCAGGGATTTTCCCGGTGAGCCGGCCTTCAGTGTTTATACGCACTTCCGACACCATCGCGTACGACGTATAGTTTCAGTCTTGCAAGACTGACCCATGAGAACGTCCATGAAAAACACCGACAAAACATCCGCCCTGGATCTCAAACTCTCCGATTTCCTGTGTTTTGCGGTCTATTCAGCCAACCTGGCCTTCGGCAAGGCCTACAAGCCGATGCTTGAACGGCTCGGCCTGACCTATACGCAATACATCACCCTGGTTGCGCTGTGGGAGGAAGACAACCAGACCGTTGGCAGCCTCGGCGAAAAGCTGTTTCTCGAATCCAATACCCTCACGCCGATCCTCAAGAAGCTGGAAGCGATGGGGTATTTGCTGCGCCAGCGCGACCCGGAAGACGAACGCCAGGTGCGGATCAGTCTGACCAAAGAGGGACGAAAACTGCGCGAAGGCCTCACCGAAGACGGCTTCCCGCAAACCGGTCTTGACCCCGACGACTTCGTGCAAATGCAGAAGGCCATTGTGAAGTTACGGGGCAATCTCATCCGCTCGACGAAAGACCGGGAGTAAGTCGTAGCGAGTCAAGTGAGTGGCCCCCGATTTCGGAGTGAGCTGCCCCACAAACGGGGCGCCATTCCCCAGCAGTATTCGCGTCTCCTCCAGCACGGTATTTCAACCTCTGGCCAATGTTTACGGGGCTCGCACGCGTTTTACACAACGCTGGCAAAGTAATTGCTGAGTGAGAGCTTGTCCCGTTCTTGAAAGTTGCAGAGTCGGGAACCTGTGGAGCTGTCAGTACCCCATTGAGTGATCGCATGTAACCATCGGTTTACATCGCGAAATACCCCGCCTGCTCAATTGAAGTGCTGCTGTCCTCCTCTGCAACCGTCCAGGGGAAATGCTTATGAGCCACTCCAGATATACGCGTGCGCAAGTAGCGCTGCGCGGGTTGTGTTTTCTGGCTTGCCTGCTGACGGTAACGCTGATGGCGGCAGACGAACCTCAGGTTAATGACAATCAAAGTAATGAGAAGTGGCTGGAGCCGGCACGTTCCAGGCTCATGCACGTGACTGGCGCGATGCCGTTCTTTCCGCATCGGGCCAATACCCCCGGCAACCTGGTTTTGAATGTAAATGACTTCGACAATGCCCAGGTCTGTGGCGCTTGTCATACGGAGATTTACAAACAGTGGCGCTCCTCGATGATGTCCCAGGCCTGGGATGAACCCATCTATCGGGCCTTGCTCCAGCGTGCGAGTTCGGCCACCGAGGGGAAGGTCGATAACTTCTGCACCGGCTGCCATACCCCGATCGGTCTCACGACCGGGCAGATCAATTCGCAAGTCAACCGCTCTTCAATTGAAGACAGCGCGAAAAATCATCCGATGCCCGGGGTCGATTGCGAGACCTGCCACAACATCAGTGCCCGCACGGGCCTCGATAACGGTGCCTATGTTCTGAGCCCTCGAGCGCACGGTAAACCGACCAAGTTCGGCCCGCGTAAAGACGCCGTTTCGCCTTATCACGACACCGTGTATTCCGCTCTGCACACGCGCTCGGACTTTTGCGGCACCTGCCACAACGTCACGCACCCGTTCAGCAGTGTGGCGGTCGAGCGTACCTATGACGAATGGCAGGAGAGCGCCTACAGCCTTAACGGCGTAACCTGCCAGAGCTGCCATATGCCGGGTTTTGCGGGCAAGGCCGCGATCATGGGGCCAGACCGCGAGGAGGTCGCCTCGCATTGGTTCAGCGGAGCCAACGCGATGATGCTCAAGCATCTCGGTCAGGAAGTGGGCGCGCAACGCGCGCGCGACATGCTCGCGCGGGCGGGGGAAATAACCTTCCAGCAACTGCCGGCCGCCATCATTCCCGGGCAATACAACTCGGTAGCCGTCAAAGTTTCCAACGTCGGCGCCGGGCACAAGCTGCCGACCGGTTTTCCGGAGGGACGGGAGATCTGGATCGACTTCCGGGTGCTGGATGCCAGTGGTCGCGAGGTCTATCGACTGGGTGCGATCAAGGACGGCAAGACCGAGGACAACACGCGAAACTTCAAAGTGCACATCGGCGACGAGGACGGCAATCCGTTGGACGTCGAGGTCTGGAATGCCACACAGATTCTCTCGGACAACCGCATTCTGCCCAAGGGCTACGATATCGGGGAGTTCTCCTTCCTGGTACCGGCCGACGCCGTCGGGCCGCTGACCCTGACTGCTGCACTGAACTACTGGCCATTCTCCCAGAAGCTGGCCGATTACCTGCTCGGCAAGGACAAGGTGCAGGTGGAAATCACCCAGATGGCCAAAGTCACGCAGAGCGTACCCTTGTCACCGATCACTGCGTCCCGACCCTAGGGGGGCGCGTTGAAGCGCTTTCAGGTTTGCTCCCGGAACACCCGCGCCACGGCGGTGGAGGAGTTGCTGTGACTGGAGCGACTCGGGGTTCCGGCCTGCGCCGCGCAGGCACGGCCCAGAACCCTATCGGTGAGCGGATCAGGCAATTCTGGTGGGGTCGGCGGGGCTTGCACCCCATTCGAGGAAGCGGATCTTGTGAATCTCGCCTTCGCTGTCTTCGTAGACCAGGGTCACCGGTACCACGCCGGTCTTGTCGGATGTATCAGTGCGCTGCAATACCCGTTTCACATCGATGTCCATTCCGTAGTGGTATTCGACGGCCGAGACATGCGCGCCGGGTTCTTGCAGGCTGTTCTGGTCGAAGACACTGGGTGCGAGACTGGAAATCACGGCACTGACAATTGTGGCGATGCTCATAAGGCTGTACCTCTACTGAAGTTCGCTTGACAAGGACTTAATGTGACACGCGATGAAAGTGAAGTTCATCGCACCGCGACGAACGTGCCTGCCTGAAAAGCCTGTAGTGGCTGCAATCTCCCGGCAATTCCCCGCGCTTGACGCCTCTCGACCGTTCGTCCTTTAAACCCCCGTATTTGCTGGGCAAAGTCCGTTTCTGAAGGAGGTCATGACATGTCATCACGGATTTTTCGCGAGGTGGTTGTGACGATACATGAACCGAAAAGCTCGCTCCCACAGTGGCTTTGCGGTGAGCGCGTCATTTGCGTACACCTGCGATCAATTGTGGGAGCGAGCTTGCTCGCGATGGCGGCGTGTCAGGCGGCATGGATGTTGGCTGCGATGGCCTCATCGCGAGAACGCCTGCTATCGAGCACGGGGGCTGTATGTACCCAAGCGCAGGAGAGCGACTGTTGGTCGGATGAAAGATGGGGCCGGGTTTTATGGCGCCGGCTGTTTATTGACGTTTTTAATGGCGTTTTAAAACAATGGGTTGGCGTCTGAAAATCAGAGTCTTGTCATAGTGAATGCTTGTTGACGATCGAATTGAGTCCGACCTAAGTCTGATTTCCGAACACCAGGAGCCCGGGACATGCGACTGGCGACCGGCGGCGTCCCCGGTTCCCTGCTATTAATCAATGAGTGTTCGAGTGCTGATCGTTTCGGGAGCGCGTCATGAATCCAACCATTCGCATCGGCATTGCCGACGATCATCCGATGTTGCGTGAGGGAGTTGCCAATACGTTGAGAAAACGGGCGGATCTTCAGGTCGTGGAGCAGGGCGCCAATGCGCAAGATGCCATGGATATTGCCCGCAAGATCCGTCCGGATGTGATGTTGATGGACGTCAATATGCCGGGCGATGTGTTCGCCGCGGTGCGGTTCATTTCCACTCAACTGTCGAATGTGAAGGTACTGATGCTGACGGTTTCGGAAGCCGAAGATGACGCCTTTTTGGCACTGGAGGCCGGCGCGCGCGGGTATGTGTTGAAAGGAGTCAGCGGACCGGAACTGGTCCTGGCTATCAGATCGGTTGCCAGGGGGGAGACGTATATCACCCCCGAGTTCGCCAACAAACTGCTGAGTAACGACAAGAAGCCCGAAGCGCAAATTCACACGATTGATCTGACCCATCGCGAGGAGGAGGTCATTCGTGAAGTTTCAAAGGGGCTGACCAATAGGGAGGTTGCGACAAAGCTGATGATCAGCGAAAAAACCGTCAAGCACCACATGGGCTGCGTGATGCAGAAACTGCACGCCCGAAATCGTGTCGAAGCGGTCACGGCTCTACGGCATTACAGGGAGCGCGAAGCTGTCGGGCGACTTCACAACGGCGCAGCAAAAACACCAATGGATGCCGGAACACTCCCTAGAGTTTGAACTGTGCATTGACCGACGTACCAGAGACGCAAGAGTCGATGCTGAACAACCCACCCAGAGATTCAATGCGATAACGCAAACCGGCGAGCCCCAATCGGGTTCTGCCGGATGCCCCTTGCAGCATGGCGTCCGCCGCCATGCCTGGACCACTGTCCCTGACGCTGATGTTCAATACTTCATCAATGTATTGCGCCTGGATGACCTGACCCTCGCCGTTGGCATGCAGGTAAGCGTTGTTGAGGGCTTCTTGCACAAAACGGTACAAACAGAGTTTGAGCGGTAGTGGCGCGGCCTCCGGTAGCAGTCCCAGGGTTAATGTGACCTTGGTGCCAGTGCGTTGCTCGTGCCGTTGCGCCACCAGTTGCAACTCTTCCACCAGGCTCAATTCATTGATTTCCGGAAGTGCCAGGCCTCGCGATAAATCGCGGACCTCACGCAGTGCGTCGGTGGCGGCGCCACGAATGGTTTCCAGCGACTCCTGATCGACAGCGGAACAGTTTTCGGCCAGGTCGTCGAGCCGGATCAGAATCAAGGTCAATAACTGCGCCGGCCCATCGTGCAGGTCTGCACCAATGCGCCTCAAGGTGAGTTCGTTGACATGGGAAAACTCCTGGGTAGCCGTCGCCATCTTGCTCTGGAGTTCGGCATTGCTGATGTGCAGACGGGTTTGCTCCTGCAGCCGTAAGCGCAGTGCCACTTGTTGTCGCTGGATGATCTTGTCACCGCGTCGCACGATGAAAAAAAGCAGCGTCAGCATTGCCAGGGTCGCGGCGCCAACGACCACCCATACCTGCTCTCGGACGCGATTGATCTCGCGCTTCAGACTATCGGCCTTTTCATAAAATTCACCCACCGCGATGACTTTCCTGGTGCTTGAATCCCGCAGGGGCGCGTAGATCTCATAGAGCGGCACGTTGAGGTTGCGCTCGAACTCGTTCTCATCCTCGTTCAGCCCTTCAAGGTCGGTGACCACTTTGCCCTTGAGTGCCTCGGTGATCTCATCCAAAGGGAATGTGTGGTTGGTGATGGCTTTATTCGTGCTGTAGACCACCGTGCCATCCGCCCGCCAGATCTTGATCGAGACAATATGATGTTTGAGCGAACGACTTTCCGTGAGGTGGTCCAGGGACTGGACACTTGCATCCGAGAGTTTGTTGTCCCGGCTCATCTCCTGCACATAGGGCTCCAGAAACGTATCCATGTACTGAGCGCCTGCTTCTGCTGCGCTATGTACCGCGGCACTTTCTATGCGTGCGCTCACCAGTTTGCCGACGAAGAACATGGTCAGTCCCAGGATCACCGCAGCGGCAATGACAAACTGGGTCGAGCGACTCAGATTGCGCGCCTTGACCCTGATCCGTGTGCGCCAGATTCCATTGCGAGCGGCATCGCAAACAAGGGCTGGCTCGACCAGAGCCTCAGTCTCCTGTGCGATAAAAGTCGCGTGTTCCGATTCGGCTTTTGCATCTTTTGCCATCGACCTGGTTCCCTGATCATCGTGATAAGTCGGTTGGAAACCCTGCAACTCAACGGATATCTGGAGATTGGCTGTGGACGCCACGCCCATGACTGACAGTAGTTCACTGTATAGCGATCCGACAGCTTCACCGATGGATTACACACCACGGATGATCAGCAAGAGCATCGTCAGTGCTGCTTGATGGCGGCGCCCGTG
>NZ_JBFUHY010000083.1:0-20252 GCF_056402155.1 Pseudomonas sp. P4_C1 | reverse complement strand
CTAAAACCCGTTCCGTCGATATTGAAACGGTCCGGGGTTGCTATTGGCGAATTGCCTGTTGTATAGGCGCCCGGTTTAAATGTTCTTGCGCTTGCGACCGCTTGTACTTGTCGCTCTTGTGGGTGGCGGGCATAGTGATTGATTCAGGTAGGCGCCACTTTTCATGATCGTTGGTGCCATCAACGAAGGAGTCGATAGCAACCCCTGGTTTCTTTTCTCGTCTTTAACAATTTTCAGGCGCCAAATATTTGAACTTTTGAAGTTGATCGAAAAGCAATTGGCATTAGCACGATTTATTCATACGCGTCATTGCAAACTCAGCCATAAGTAAGAAAACGTCCAACTAGATCAAGCGGCGAGGAGTACTGCAATCCGATAAAAGCCAAAATACTGACAACAAAAAACAGTCACATTCTCCCAATTAAGTCGGTGATATATCATGATCAAGATCATGGCCTACTTTTTAATTGGAGCTGTAACTGCAGGATGCAACGGCATGGTAAAACCCGACTTTTCGGGTCCTGCCAATGATTCATACTTTTTAGTCCACTCGGGGTTTCCCGCACCGTATCTATACATGGCCTCGGCCGTGCAATGGAACGATGACTATGCGGTAACCACCCGCCATACTCCGTTCATCCCCAACGTGAAGTACAGCTGCAGTACAGGCTGTGATCTCGTCTTCATCCAGCACAAGGCCAGCGGCCGCTACCCATCATGGCGCGCACCGCGTGTGGGCGAGAGCATCACTGCCGTTGGGACGAGTCCTTACCTCATGACCACTACCGGGAAAGGCAAGGTGTATCAAACGCCTTTCGTCAACGCTGACGAACACAGCGGTGATCTCTATGCCATCCATGATGCCCCGCTGGTCAAGGGCATGTCGGGTGGGCCGGTCCTCACCAGTGACGGCTGTATTGTCGGCATCAATATCGGTTTCTACTCAACCACTCTGAACGATGTGAGCAATAACTCCGGCGTAAAGGGGGCTGAGAGGATCAGCATTTTTATTCCTTATTCGATCATTCAGCGCGAGTGGGGGATATTGCAGGCAAAACTCAACGATCCACATGGCGCGAGGTATGTCGCGAAGTAGCTTTTAGCTGTCAATCAATAAGCGGCGCGRCGGTCGGGTTCTGCTGTCACTCTTGCCGGGTACATCGATCCGGGTGTCGCCTGCTTCATAAAAGGTCAGAGTGCGAAACCCGTCGCATGGGCAAGATGTCCCTCCTGCACTCCGGCGATCAGGTGCAGTGAGATGTTCTGCGGTACTTCAATGGACGGTACCTCGATGCTTCCTACAATCTGGAGCTGCCGCTCGCTCGGTTCGATCGATTCTGCTGCCTTTTCCCTGGCCATTCTTGCGTGGTTCATTGCGATTTCGTTGAGCGTTGACACGTTACATCTCCTGGTGACTGGCCAAGCGTATCGCTGGAGTCCTTAAGCATTGGTTGAATGGCTACTGCGTCAGAATCATGTCGTTCCGGCCGCTGCTACGCACGATCTTAGCAATCCTCAAGCCGCGGAAGTGGGTGAATTCCTCGTTGTGTTTTCGTAGGCGACGAATGGCGAGCCACTGTGGACGATAGTCCGGATTCTTTGCCATTCAGGCGTAAACTAGTGGGGCTGCCTCATCGAAAGGAGCCGCCTATGAACGTCGATCAAATCATCAAACCGGCATCAGTGGACAAGGCTGTCTGGGATCAATACTTCTGCGCTGCATTGATTGCGGAAAGCAATCTGACTGCCCCGGTTGTGGGCGGTGCTACGCACGAAGACAGGCAGAACCTGTTGATCGAGAGGGCCAAAACCCTCGCCGACAAAATGATGGAAAATCGAAAATAAACAGAGCCCAGCCATCGTGCTGGGCTCTTTGCTTGCGGGGTTGTGCTCCGATGCGGGCGATGTGCGTGTTGCGGTTCAAACGATCAACTCTACCTTGCCGCTCGCCAGGCGATAAATGCCTCCCACTATCTTCAACTTGCCCTTGCTCTGCGCATCTGTCAGCAATGGCGAGGCCTGTTTCAGGCTGTTGACAGAGTTTTTGACGTTTTGCGCGGTGGCGTTTTCCATCAAGCTCCCGGGTTGCTTCAGTACTGTCTCGATTGCCGACTTGAGTGCGTCAGTCAGTTTCGGGATATGGCCGGGGAAAATTGTCTGATCCTTGACGGCCTTGATGCCTGCCTCGATGGCGCCACAGCTCTCATGACCGAGTACGAGAATCAGCGGTGCGCCCAGTACGGCAACCCCGTATTCAAGACTGGCCAGGCCTTCCGGGGTCACGAAGTTGCCCGCGACGCGGATGGAGAAAAGATCGCCTCGCGCGGTATCAAACGCATATTCCGGGGCGATCCGCGAGTCAGAGCAGCTCAGTACTGCCACGAACGGATTTTGACCGGACACCAGGGCCTCTCGCTCAGCCTTGAAATCGTGTGTCGTGGAAGTACCGCTTACATATCGTTCATTGCCCTCCATCAGTCTTTTCAACGCCATATCGGGGCTGATTACGTTTTGAGGTTTGGGTGGGGCTGACGCTTTTTCGGCTGCCTGGATGAGCTTGCCGGGCAGTGTGCCGGTCAGCAGCAGGGCGCCTGCGCTCAACCCGGCAAATTGAAGAAAACGACGACGGCCTGTTGTGTTTGAAGCAGAGCTTGAATCACATGATTCACACATGACTTTGTTTACCCGGTTCAATGCGGTGAGAGTGAGTGGTCGTTGGGGTTGGTACTGTCACGGACGCTCAATACCAGCGCAATGGAGTCTAGTAGGTCTGTCATTTGTGTTCCGGGTAATGTCCGCAGATGTGTGCAAGCAGACATTTCATGGGCTACTACTGACAGGCTCATACAACTTCGACCTGGCAGGAGTTTCTCGATGCTGACTCACTGGTTTCTAGCGGCGGTTCATCTTCTGGCATTTGCCTTGGGATTTTGGGCGGTGTTGGTTCGAGGCACAGCTTTTCGACGTTTGGCCGATGGGGCCGCGCAAGTGCGCAGTGTTCTGATGGCGGACAATATCTGGGGTATTACAGCTGTCGTTTTGCTGATCAGCGGGGGGATGCGAGCCTTTGGCGGGTACGAGAAAGGCACGGACTATTACCTGCATCAGCCGCTGTTTCATCTGAAGATGACGCTGTTCGTCCTGATCTTGCTGCTGGAGATTGCGCCAATGGTGACGCTGATCAAATGGCGGATAGCGCTTGCCCGTAAAGTGGCGATCGATACAGGTCGTGCGAAGCTATTTGCGCGGATCAGTCATGTCGAGGCGCTGCTGGTGCTGCTGATGGTGGTAGCGGCGACTGGTATGGCGCGTGGCGTGATGTTTGGTTGATCACGTAGCGAACGCGTACTTCCATGGAGTGAACAGAAAGGTCTGACAGCCAGAGCGTTGAGCTTGTCGTTAGAGTCGGCCCCTGGAGGCTTGTGTGGAAAGCAGGCGGAAGCGATGCAATGCCGAATCTTTAGCCAGCCGTGATTGCGGGCTGAACGGGCTGGCTACTGACTGCAACAGGATTCAGGGTTGCGGCTTTTCCGGGGCGGTCAGGCCAGCCTGAATGCGCTGATAAATTTCTTCACGATGCACTGCAACGTCCTTCGGGGCGTTGATGCCGATCCTGACTTGCTGGCCGCTTACGCCCAGGATGGTGATCGTAATGTCATCACCAATGTTTATGCTTTCACCGACTTTGCGGGTGAGTATCAGCATGGTCTTCTCCTTGATTGCTTTGTGGGGCACCTGATTCGGACAGTGCAGAGGTCGGTGGTATGTATAGATTAGTGCGAAGTCTCGTGGTTTGGGTGCCTCTTTCTGACGTGCAGATGTGGCATTAATTCCCAAGGCGTAACTATACAGAGGCCGCAACCATCATTCTCGTTGTTTTGAGCCCATTTTACGGCACTCGTGAAGTATTCATGGATGTTAAAATCCCAGCTTTATGGATTTAGAGGGAAACGCCGTGCGCAAAATGGTTTTGGTAATCGCGATATTGGCGCTGGCGGGATGTGGCGAGGGCAGCAGTGTGGATGCGCCGAAGCCTCAACCGGCCATGGCTGCCGTACCCGCGGCGGTGTCCGGCCCGCAATGGGATCTTGAAGTGCGAGGTGAAACCCCTCAGGCAGTCAGCGATTTGAGTGGCTGGCTGATCGAGCACAGCTTCATGTCCAGCGTCGTCAAGGAAAATGGCAATACGCGAATCCTGATGGGGCCGTTCAATTCGAAAGCCGAGGCCGAAGCCAGGCAGGATGAAGTCCGTGCGGCGCTCACTCGCGCGAAGAAACAGAACATCGAATTGCTGGTGCTTGAGCGCCCGGCCGCTCAGTAACGTCTGTATTGCGGATGCTCAAGAAACAAAAAAGGTCTCGGGTGCTCAGCTCCGAGGCCTTTTCAATTTCGGCTATTGCCTGGATTCAGCCGCAGGCCTTCATGTCTACCGGGCCGACAAACTCGTTGCCGCGCCCCATGACGCACGCCACGCTCTGGTTGCGTTGCCGTTCCCAGGCCTGAACCGGATAGGTTTTGTCCCACGCTTCGTACAATTGCCGATCACGTTTCGACAGGCGTAAACCATACTGCTTGCTCATGTAGAAGTACGTTCGGGCGATCATGCCGCGGATGGAAGGGCGGGGCATGACTTTCCTGGCCTTGAAGTCGATCCGGGTCAGGCACGAACCATATTGTCCCGACTGCTCGGGCAACCAGCCGAAGCTGAAGTTGCTGCGATCGCCGTTGACCTCGCCAATGCTGGGCACCAGGTTGTGCAGATCGGACTCGGCCTTTTGGTAAACCGGGTCGTAGCGGGTGCAGTTCTTGCGGCCGCCTTCTTGCCAGCACTGGCGTTGATGGCCGATCTGCCAGGCCGGAACGATATGCTCCCATTCGATGCGGGATGCGCGTTTGGCATTTTTACGTGGCACGTAACCGCAAGCGGCAAGGTTCACCCGGTTGCCGGTGTACTTGCAGCCACAGTAAAACTCGGTGGATTGGGGCGCGTAGAGCTTCCACGCCACCTTTTTCGCTTCGGTGAAGGTGCGCGGGGCGTCGGCTTGCGCGCCCACGACAAAAAACAGGAACAGCAAAGCAAACCAGCGGGCACTCATCGACTCAATCTTCCTTCGGCACAACCCAGAAAATCTGCACGCCGCCATCGTCGCGATAGGCGAGGGTGACGTTGTCGTTCTCGTCGATTTCTTCCAGCAAGCGTTCCCATTCATCCACCGGCTCGTCAGGAAGGCGGAAGATCAGTGCTGCCCTTGCCTTTTGTGCGGTGGGAGAGTTGATGATTTTCTGAACGCGCAGGCCCATGCGTACATAGGTGTCAGGAGAGGCAGAGGTGGTGTCCACGGGATTATCCTTATTAAGCTGTACGTACATACAGTATTTAACTGTAAGCATTTTCGCAACTACTTAAAATTCAAGAAAATCCTCTGACAGCGGTTTGTTCCGTTTGGCGTAAGACGAAGGGAGTTTTTTTGTCAGATACAGCGGCAGCCACTCGCCAAGGCTGGCGAATGGCGCACGGGGGTGCCCGACCGGATCGGTCGGGCGAGGGCGAATCAGTATTCCCAGAACATCCGTTGCAGCTCTTTGCTGTCATTGGTTTTGGTCAACGCGACCATTGCCAGGATTCGGGCCTTTTGCGGGTTCAGGTCGTGAGCCACGACCCAGTCGTATTTGTCGTCTGGCTGCTCGGCGTTGCGCAATACAAAGCCGCCGGCATTGACATGGGAGGAGCGAATGATCTGCACGCCGTCCTTGCGCAAGGCTTGCAGGGATGGAACTACCCGCGACGATACCGAGCCATTGCCGGTGCCGGCGTGGATGATGGCTTTGGCGCCGGATTGAGCGAGGGCCTTGTAAGCAGTGTCGCTGACGTTGCCGTAGGAATAGGCAATTTCGACGTCAGGCAGGCTCTTGATGTTCTTGATGTCGAATTCGGAATCCATGGTGTGACGCTTGGCCGGCAGGCGGAACCAGTAGGATTTGCCTTCTACCACCATGCCCAGTGGACCCCAGGCGCTTTTAAACGCTTCGGTCTTGATGTTGATCATCTTGCTGACGTCGCGACCCGACTGGATTTCATCGTTCATGGTCACCAGCACGCCTTTGCCCCGCGCGTCTTTGCTGCTGGCCACGGCCACCGCGTTGTACAGGTTCAGCATGCCATCGGCGGACATCGCGGTGCCCGGGCGCATCGAGCCCACGACAATGATCGGCTTCTCGGTTTTTTCCACCAGGTTCAGGAAGTACGCCGTTTCTTCCAGGGTGTCGGTGCCGTGGGTGATCACGATGCCATCGACGTCTTTGTTGTCGGCCAGTTCGGCTACGCGGCGACCCAGTTGCAGCAGGTTTTCGTTGGTGATGCTTTCGGAGGCGATCTGCATGACCTGTTCGCCGCGAACGTTAGCCAGTTGGCTCAGCTCAGGAACGCCGGCGATCAACTGTTCAATGCCGACTTTCGCCGCTTGATAGGTTGCGCTGTTGGCGGTGCTGGCCCCTGCGCCGGCAATGGTGCCGCCGGTGGCCAGGATCACCACGTTGGCCAGTTTCTGTTGGGTTTCGGCTTCTTTGGCCTGAAGGGCGGTGGGCAGAAGCAGCAGGAGGGCCAAGGCGCCCGGAACAAAGTTCTTGAGTGCAGATGTCATTATTTTTCTCTTCTAGTTGTGAGGCGATGCAAATGCAGGTTCATCTAGATATGCCCCGGGCGAATCTGAACGCCGGGGGTGCGAGGGGAAGAGCAGGATCTGTACCAGTAATACCCTGAATCGAAAAATATGCCTAAGTTAATGATTTGTAACGGTATTGCTGTATGTGTCCAGACCGGTTTCGGGGGCGGGGCGTCCGGAATGCCGAACATGTTTAACTTTCGCGTTCGGCTCTCCGAAACGGATCGCGGTCTTGTTTAAGATTTCAACGGGTCAAATCATCACTGACGACTAAAGAAACGCTCGCGCCGGTCGATGCTCCTTCAAGGGATCTTTTTCTTCAGGAGTTCACATGTCCTTATCTGTTGGCATTCCCAATGCCACCGGCATCACCATCGGTGGCAAATCGGCCACTACCCTTCGTGCCCTGAGCGACGCAGCAGCCGATGCGGCTGCTCAAGCGCTGGATGCAAAGAAAAGCGACGGCACCCAGGTCAAGACGGGCCCGGTAGGTCTGGGGGAGAGTGCCGGCGCACAGGCCGAATCGCAAACCAGCGATAACACCAGCATTGCGGTGAAGGTCCTGCTCAAGCGTCTGAAGGAGTTGCAGCAGCAATTGCGCGAGCAACAGCAGCAACTGGCGCAAGCCCAGGCGGCGTCCTATCCGACTCCGCAAGCCAAGACCACCGCGGTAGCGGCCATTCAGGGGCAGGTGGCCGACACCAACGGCGCCATCCTGCAAGTGAGTGCGAGCCTGATCAAGGAGCTGGCCAAGGGTTCCGGTACGGGATCGGTGGTCAACACCACGGCATGAGTTGAATGCCGTTTTTTCGCTGAACATCTCTGAAAGCACTTTTCAGGTCGTTGACAAATACCGGCAGGGTTCGCATAGTTTGCTTCACGCAAACGTTTGCGCGGCTCCAGTGATGGCTTTCCATCACGGTGGGCCGTGAAGCTTACGCCAGCGCAAGCGTTGCTCACAATAATCATAAGATCGGAGTGAACCCATGAAGCTGCCATTCGCTGGACGTCTTCTCGCTGTCGCTATGCTGGCTGCCGCATCCGCTGCACTGCCTGTCTCTTCGGCCTTTGCTGAAACCACGGAAAAACCGAAAGTCGCGCTGGTCATGAAATCCCTGGCCAACGAGTTCTTCCTGACCATGGAAGACGGCGCCAAGGCCTACCAGAAAGATCACTCCGGCGAATTCGAGCTCATCTCCAACGGCATCAAGGATGAAACCGACACCGCAGGCCAGACGCGCATCGTCGAGCAAATGATCCTGGCCAAGGTCAATGCACTGGTGATTGCGCCGGCAGACTCCAAGGCCATGGTTCCGGTGATCAAGAAAGCCATCGATGCCGGTATCACCGTGATCAACATCGACAACCAGCTGGACCCCGCCGTCGTCAAAAGCAAAAACATCAATGTTCCGTTCGTAGGCCCGGACAACCGCAAGGGCGCACGGCTGGTGGGGGATTACCTGGCCAAACAGCTGAAGGCCGGTGACGAAGTCGGCATCATCGAAGGTGTGTCCACCACCACCAATGCCCAGCAGCGCACAGCGGGTTTCAAGGATGCGATGGAAGCGGCGCAGATCAAGGTCGTGTCCCTGCAATCCGGTGACTGGGAGATCGACAAGGGCAACAAGGTGGCCGCGTCGATTCTCAGTGAATACCCGCAAACCAAGGCCCTGTTGGCCGGCAACGACAGCATGGCGGTCGGTGCGGTGTCTGCGGTGCGCGCCGCGGGCAAGGCTGGCAAGGTGCAAGTGGTCGGCTACGACAACATCAATGCCATCCAGCCAATGCTCAAGGACGGTCGCGTGCTGGCCACCGCGGACCAGTTCGCGGCCAAACAGGCGGTGTTCGGCATAGAGACTGCGTTGAAAATTCTCAAGGGTGAAACGGTCGACAGCGGCGCCAATGGCGTGATCGAAACGCCGGTAGAACTGGTCACCAAGTAGCCTTCTGGCGACGCAACGGCGCTCGTCCAGCCGGACGAGCGCATGGAGAGTTTTTATGTCAGTTTGCGCTCCGAACGCTGTCCTCTCGGTCAGCGGTATCGGCAAGACCTACGCCCAACCGGTCCTGGCCGGCATCGACCTGACGCTCATGCGCGGGGAAGTGCTGGCGTTGACCGGCGAGAACGGTGCAGGCAAAAGCACGCTTTCGAAGATTATTGGCGGGCTGGTGGCGCCGACCACCGGCCAGATGCAGTTTCAGGGGCAGGACTATCGTCCGGGTAGCCGGGCTCAGGCTGAAAACCTCGGTATCCGTATGGTGATGCAGGAACTCAATCTGCTGCCGACCTTGTCGGTGGCGGAAAACCTGTTTCTCGACAACCTGCCCAGCAACGGCGGCTGGATCAATCGCAAGCAGTTGCGCAAGGCTGCAATCGAAGCCATGGCCCAGGTTGGGCTCGACGCCATTGACCCGGACACCCTGGTCGGCGAACTGGGTATCGGCCATCAGCAAATGGTCGAGATCGCCCGCAACCTGATTGGCGATTGCCATGTGCTGATTCTCGACGAGCCGACGGCGATGCTCACTGCGCGCGAAGTCGAAATGCTGTTCGAACAGATCACCCGCCTGCAGGCTCGCGGCGTATCGATCATCTACATCTCCCACCGCCTCGAAGAGCTGGCGCGCGTCGCGCAACGCATTGCCGTGCTGCGCGATGGCAATCTGGTTTGCGTCGAGCCAATGGCCAACTACAACAGTGAGCAGCTGGTCAACCTGATGGTTGGGCGCGAACTCGGCGAACACATCGATATGGGGGTGCGCAAGATCGGCGCCCCTATGTTGACGGTCAAGGGCCTGAGCCGTGCCGACAAGGTTCGCGACGTGTCGTTCGAAGTCCGTGCCGGAGAGATTTTCGGCATTTCCGGTTTGATTGGCGCGGGGCGCACCGAGTTGCTGCGTCTGATCTTCGGTGCCGATATCGCCGACAGCGGCACGATTGCCCTGGGGTTGCCGGCGCAGGTCATCAATGTACGCTCGCCAGTGGATGCGGTCGGTCATGGCATTGCCTTGATCACCGAAGATCGCAAGGGCGAAGGCCTTTTGCTGACCCAATCGATCGGCGCCAATATCGCCTTGGGCAACATGCCCGGTATCTCCGGCGCTGGCTTGGTCGACAGCGATGAGGAGAACGCCTTGGCCCAGCGTCAGATCGACGCCATGCGCATCCGCAGCTCCGGTCCGGCACAGTTGGTGTCCGAGTTGTCCGGCGGCAATCAGCAGAAAGTCGTCATCGGCCGTTGGCTGGAGCGCGATTGCTCAGTGCTGCTGTTCGACGAACCGACCCGCGGCATCGACGTCGGCGCCAAGTTCGATATCTACAACCTGCTCGGTGAGTTGACCCGCAAGGGCAAGGCACTGGTGGTGGTCTCCAGCGACCTGCGCGAGCTGATGCTGATCTGCGACCGGATCGGCGTGCTGTCGGCGGGCCGCCTGATCGATACATTCGATCGCGACAGCTGGACCCAGGATGAGTTGCTCGCCGCTGCTTTTGCCGGCTACCAAAAACGTGATGCGCAGCTCTTTGAAGCTGCGCCTGGGGATCTTCCATGAAAACCGCTTCTTTCGCCGGCAAACGCAATGGCAACTTCTACGGCCTGGGCACCTATCTGGGCCTGGCGGGTGCCTTGTTGGCGATGATCGTGCTGTTCTCGGTGCTGAGCAGTCACTTCCTGTCCTACGATACTTTCAGCACCCTGGCCAACCAGATTCCGGATCTGATGGTGCTGGCGGTCGGCATGACCTTTGTGTTGATCATCGGTGGCATCGACCTGTCGGTAGGTTCGGTGCTGGCATTGGCGGCTTCGACCGTGAGCGTGGCGATTCTTGGCTGGGGCTGGGGCGTGCTGCCGGCGGCGCTGCTGGGCATGACCGTTGCGGCGCTCGCCGGTACCATCACCGGCTCGATCACTGTGGCATGGCGGATACCATCGTTCATCGTGTCCCTGGGCGTGCTGGAAATGGCTCGCGGGGTGGCGTACCAGATGACCGGCTCGCGTACGGCCTACATCGGCGATGCGTTCGCCTGGTTGTCCAACCCGATCGCCTTCGGCATTTCACCGTCGTTCATCATCGCGTTGCTGATCATTTTCATCGCCCAGGCCGTGTTGACACGCACGGTGTTCGGTCGCTACCTGATCGGTATCGGCACCAACGAAGAGGCGGTGCGGTTGGCGGGGATCAATCCCAAGCCTTACAAAATCCTGGTCTTCAGCCTGATGGGGTTGCTGGCCGGTATTGCCGCGTTGTTCCAGATTTCCCGCCTGGAAGCCGCCGACCCGAATGCTGGCTCCGGTCTTGAGTTGCAAGTGATCGCGGCTGTCGTGATCGGCGGAACCAGCCTGATGGGCGGGCGCGGTTCGGTGATCAGCACGTTCTTTGGCGTGCTGATTATTTCCGTGCTGGCCGCGGGGCTGGCGCAGATCGGGGCAACCGAGCCGACCAAACGCATCATTACCGGCGCGGTGATCGTGGTGGCGGTAGTGCTGGACACTTATCGCAGTCAACGCGCAAGCCGGCGGACCTGAGTCATGGCGACGATCAAAGATGTGGCAGCCCTTGCCGGCATTTCCTACACCACGGTTTCCCATGTGGTGAACAAGACCCGCCCGGTCAGTGAAGAAGTGCGGATCAAGGTCGAGGCGGCAATCCAGACCCTCGACTACGTCCCCAGCGCGGTGGCCCGCTCGCTCAAGGCCAAGACCACGGCGACCATCGGCCTGTTGGTGCCCAACAGCCTCAACCCGTATTTCGCCGAACTGGCCCGGGGTATCGAGGATTACTGCGAGCGAAACGGTTACTGCGTCATCCTGTGCAACTCCGACGACAATCCGGACAAGCAGCGCAGCTACCTGCGTGTACTGCTGGAAAAACGCATCGACGGCCTGATTGTCGCCTCGGCCGGTGGCGACAGTCGCCTGGTACAAGGCCTGAAAGGCGTTCGCACACCCATGGTGATCGTCGACCGCGGACTGGACGGTGTCGATGCGGACCTGGTGCGCATCGACCATGAATACGGTGCGTATCTGGCGACCCGGCATCTGCTGGAACTGGGGCATCGGGATATCGCTACGATCAGCGGGCCAGAGAACACCAGCGTGGCGCAGATGCGTCTGGCGGGTTATCGCCGGGCCTTGAAGGAGGCGGGCGTCGAAGTTTCTCCCGGGCGCATGCTGGAAAGCGATTTCACCAGCACTGGCGGTTACGGCGCCGCCGCGGTTTTGCTGGAAAACAACCCGCCTACCGCCATTTTTGCGGCCAACGACATGATCGGCATCGGCGTGCTACGGGCCGCCGCCGAGCGCAACATTCGCGTACCGAGCGAGTTGTCGGTGATCGGCTTCGACGATATCCAGATGAGTCGCTATGTCTATCCGTCGTTGACCACGGTGGGGCAATCGATCCTGCAACTCGGCGAAATGGCCGCCGAAGTGCTTTTACGGCGAATCGCCACGCCGGGCCTGGCGACCGATCAGCGGATCGTGACGCCGAGTATCGTCATGCGTGAATCGACGGCGCCGCTGGCCGGCGTGTTTGCCCAGTGCCGTTGAAAACAGAGAGCCGTTGAAAACAGAAAGCCGTTGAAAACAGAAAGCCATTGAAAACAGAAAGCCGCTGAACCCACAGCGCCGCCGAAACAGAATCGATGAGTAGCAATATATGCCAGCAAAAGTAGTGGTAATAGGCAGTTTGAACATGGACCTGGTGACCCGGGCACCACGCTTGCCCAAGGGCGGTGAAACGCTGATTGGTCAGTCGTTTACCACCGTCTGCGGTGGCAAGGGCGCCAATCAGGCCGTGGCTGCGGCGCGGTTGGGGGCCCAGGTGTCGATGATCGGGTGCGTGGGCAATGACGCTTATGGTGAGGCGCTGCGCGGGGCGCTGTTGGCCGAGCAGATCGATTGCCAGGCGGTGAGCACCGTTGACGGTTCCAGCGGCGTGGCGTTGATCGTGGTCGACGACAGCAGTCAGAACAGCATCGTGATCGTCCCTGGGGCCAACGGTGCATTGACCGCAGAAGCCATTGACCGTTCTGATTCGGTGATACACGCGGCGGACGTGCTCATCTGTCAGCTGGAAGTGCCCGATGCTTCCGTTGGCCATGCGCTCAAGCGCGGTCGCGAGCTGGGCAAGACCGTCATCCTCAATCCGGCACCGGCCAGCCGCCCGCTGCCATCGGACTGGTACGCGTCCATCGATTACCTGATTCCCAACGAAAGCGAGGCATCAGCCCTGAGCGGTCTCTCGGTGGACTCCCTGGACACCGCCCAAGCCGCGGCGACTCGCCTGATTGCCATGGGCGCCGGCAAGGTGATCATCACCCTCGGTGCGCAAGGTTCGCTGTTTGCCGATGGCCAACGCTTCGAACATTTCCCTGCGCCCGTGGTAAAGGCTGTCGATACCACGGCGGCCGGCGATACGTTTGTCGGCGGTTTCGCTGCGGCGCTGGCCGCGGGTCAAGATGAGGTGCAGGCGATCCGTTTCGGGCAGGTGGCTGCGGCGCTGTCGGTCACCCGTGCCGGCGCACAACCTTCAATTCCCGCCTTGAGCGATGTACAGGCGTTTAAAACTCCATGAAAAAGACACCCCTGCTCAACATTGCGCTGTCACGGCTGATAGCCTCATTGGGGCATGGCGACAGGGTCGTCATCGGGGATGCGGGGTTGCCGGTTCCACCGGGCGTTGAATTGATCGACCTGGCCTTGACCCATGGCATTCCGGATTTTGTCAGCACCTTGAAGGTCGTGCTCAGTGAGATGCAGGTCGAAAGCCATGTGCTGGCTCAGGAAATCTTCGATAAAAAGCCGCCGGCCCTGGTCGCACTGGATGAACTGGACGGCGAAGGCGCATTGGGTCGGCGTGAAGTGCTCACCCATGAACAATTCAAGGTCCTGAGCCGGCAGGCAAGGGCGATTGTTCGGACAGGCGAGTGTCAGCCGTACTGCAACATTGCGCTGGTCGCCGGCGTTACGTTTTGACGGGCTGTCCGCGTTTTGATGTCCCTGGCACAAGGAGTGCGCCCCGTATCGCTATGCTCAGAAACTGCACCCATTGCTCCGGAGTCTGCTGCTTTTGTCCCTGATGACCGCAACGAACGCCCAGGCGGCACAAAAGATCGACTTGATCATCGACACCGATCCGGGGGCCGACGATGTCGTTGCCCTGTTGTTCGCCCTGGCATCGCCGGACGAGCTGAATGTTCGGGCATTGACCACCGTTGCCGGCAACGTTCGCCTGGACAAGACCTCGCGCAACGCACGATTGGCCCGGGAGTGGGCGGGGCGTGAGGAGGTGCCGGTTTATGCCGGTGCACCCAGGCCGCTGATGCGCACGCCGATTTATGCCGAGGATATTCATGGTAAGGAAGGTCTGTCGGGCGTCGCCGTGCATGAGCCGAAGAAGGGCCTGGAAAAGGGCAGTGCGGTGACTTACCTGATTGATGTGCTGAAATCGGCCAAGCCCCACAGCATTACTATCGCCATGCTCGGCCCGCAGACCAATCTGGCCCTGGCGTTGATCCAGGAGCCGGGTATCGTGCAGGGCATCAAGGAAGTGGTGGTCATGGGCGGTGCGCACTTCAATGGCGGCAACATCACGCCGGTGGCCGAGTTCAACCTGTTCGCCGATCCGCAGGCCGCCGAAGTGGTACTCAAGAGTGGCGTAAAGCTGACCTACCTGCCGCTGGATGTGACCCACAAGATCCTGACCAGCGAAGCGCGCCTGAAACAGATTGCCGCGCTGAACAACAACGCCAGCCGGCTGGTGAGCGACATTCTCAATGAATACATCAAGGGCGACATGGAGCACTACGGCATTCCGGGCGGCCCGGTGCATGACGCCACGGTCGTCGCTTACCTGCTCAAGCCGCAGTTGTTCAGCGGTCGAACGGTCAACGTGGTTGTCGACAGCCGCGAAGGACCGACCTTTGGACAAACCATCGTTGACTGGTATGACGGCCTGAAGGCGCCGAAGAATGCCTTCTGGGTTGAAGGCGGCGATGCCCAGGGCTTCTTCGATCTGCTGACCGAGCGCCTGGCTCGCCTGAAGTAAGCATCATCTCCTGCAGGTGGTTTCACGCCCTCGCGCTAACCGCTCAGGTCTTTTGGTCCGACAGATGTTTCTCGAAGATCTGCTCAATGAACGATTGGGCGGCTTCGGTTCCAAGGTCCCTGACCAGCAGGTCGATGCCGATAATGGCGAGCTCTTCCGTGCTGCCTGGGCTGTAGGAGCTGTGGCCGTCTTGCCACTTGGCCTTGATGTCAGCGTCGATGCTTACGGTGGTCATGATGGCGCTCGTGAGGTCGGGGGAGTCTGAGTGCCGAGTTAACCATTTTGCGGGGCTTTTGACACGTCGACTTAGGCATGAAAGGGGGCTGTGCGACACTTGGTCTCTGACGAATATTCAAGGAATGCGCTGTGCAGATCGATTTGAACTCCCCGGATGGCCTGACCCTTGAGGCGGTGCGTCAGTTGCTGGCCGGCGCCAGTGACGATGAGCACACCCAGTTGCGGGTCACCAAAGGAGGCATTGCCTACATTTCCTCGGGTGTCGTGGGCGGCACCGATATCGATGGCTTGTTGTTCCGGCTCGAAACCTGGGCCAAGGGCTCCGGTTATGTCGGGCGGGTCGCGGCCAGCGATGAAGTCTGGGTCATGCAAATCTTCAATGCCTTGAAAGAGAACTGGCCCAATCCTCCTTACGACTACATCGACGTCTATTGAGCGTCGTTCATATTCAGTCACGATTCAGTGATTAAGGGCGGGGCGACGCTCAGGCAGAATCGCGGCTCGTCCGGATCATGGGCACTGCCTGTGAAACCAAACGCCAGTCTGGTTGTCGCACGATCTCAGCTTAATCATTGAATAAGGAGGCTTCATGCCTTGGAAGCTCGCGTCATTGGGTACTTTGTTGGCCGTTGCCACGCTGGCCGGTTGCAGCACTGCCTCTACGGAGTCGGCAACAACGGATGTTGCGACGACTGACACGGGTTACAGCCGCTGTGAAGCAAAGGCTGCCGAGTTCACCATCGGCAAACAGGCCTCGCCGCAATTGCTCGAGCAGGCGCGTACCCGGGCAGGGGCGCAAAGTGCACGGTTCCTGCTGCCAACCGATATGGTGACGCTGGAGTACCGCTCCGATCGCCTGAACCTGAACACCGATGCCAGCCGGGCAGTGACCCGCGTCAACTGCGGCTGATCGCCCGGCTTTTGTTCCGGCCATAAAAAACCCCGTCACATGGACGGGGTTTTTTTAGTGCGCCTGGAAATTACTCTGGGCGAACTTGAGCAGCTTGCATACCCTTTTGGCCTTTCTCAGCCACGAAGGAAACAGTCTGGCCTTCTTTCAGGCTTTTGAAACCGTCGCTTTCGATAGCTTTGAAGTGTACGAACAGGTCGTCACCGCCACCTTGAGGAGTGATGAAGCCGAAGCCTTTTTCATCGTTGAACCATTTAACGGTGCCGGTTTGGCGATTAGACATGGTGTATCTCCAAGAAACATATATTTTCAGTAGTACTGTGCTGCTCAGGCCAACTGGGCACACCCGGGTATCATAGTCGAAATGTTCGCTTTGGGAGCCCCCCGGGCGAGCTGTTTGCCGATCAGTCGCGGTTTCTTTATGTCTTGAAATGGCTGAAAGCCCCGTTTTATAAGGCTCTTAGCCGAAAGTAAAGACGATAAAAAAAGCTGTAAAACCTGCATGAATTGTACGAAATGACCCGTTTCGAGTGCTTTTTGCCAGTAAAACAGGGCTTGAGAACATGGATCTGTGCTTATTTTTTGGCTTTGTTATCAGCTTTGCAGGCTGCAATTTGGCCAAAGGCTTTCTGTTTCAGGGCGTCGCTGGCTTTGTTGTCCATCAATGCCTGAATGTCGCTGGCCGGGAACGACTTGATCGCATCGGCACCACAAGCGCAGTGGGCCTTGGCCGCCGCCTCACCGATTTGTTGCGCGGCCGCGGGAACGCACTGAGACATGTACTTCTCGCGTTCACCTTTTGGCCATTCGGCGTGGGCGGCCAGCGGCAGCAGCAGAACGATTGGTGCAACTACAGCGAATAAACGATTCAGATGCATGCCAGGATGCTCCTATGGGGTCAATGTCTTGTTATCTGAGCGCTAATGCGCGGCTCAAGTTCATCACTCTGGCATAAAAACGCCTGATTTACCGCGTTGGAAAACCTCTGCGCAGCTACTACCGTTCATCTGTGCTAGCATGCCTCGCTCGGGCGTTTGCAGGCTCCGACGGACCTTCAGTCCCGGCAGCGGCAGATGCGCGATTAACCCTGATTTGAATCCCAGTCACTCTGGTTCGGTTTTCCGGTTGGCCGCAAGGCTCCTGCCGCTGTAAGGCAGGCGTTCGTCATTGAATGGCCTGGACCGGATCTTGTACTGGCTCATCCCAACCCACGTGACCTTTGGTAGGGGTCACCACTAGGAGAGGAGGCGCCATGCCAACTATTACTCTTCCCGACGGCAGTCAACGTTCATTCGATCACCCGGTTTCCGTAGCCGAGGTCGCCGCATCCATCGGTGCAGGCCTGGCCAAGGCCACCGTGGCCGGCAAGGTCAATGGCAAGCTGGTCGACGCCAGCGACATCATCGACAGCGATGCGTCGCTGCAAATCATCACGCCAAAGGATGAAGAGGGGCTGGAGATCATTCGCCACTCTTGCGCCCACCTGGTTGGCCACGCGGTCAAGCAGTTGTACCCGACCGCCAGGATGGTCATCGGTCCGGTCATCGACGAAGGTTTCTATTACGACATCGCCTTCGAGCGTCCTTTCACCCCGGACGACCTGGCGGCCATCGAACAGCGCATGCAGCAGCTGATCGAGAAAGATTACGACGTGATCAAGAAAGTCACTCCGCGCGCCGAAGTGATCGAAGTGTTCAAGGCCCGTGGCGAAGACTACAAGTTGCGCCTGGTCGAAGACATGCCGAACGAGCAGGCCATGGGCCTGTACTATCACGAAGAATACGTCGACATGTGCCGCGGTCCGCACGTGCCGAACACCCGCTTCCTGAAATCCTTCAAGCTGACCAAGCTGTCCGGCGCCTACTGGCGTGGCGATGCCAAGAACGAGCAATTGCAGCGCGTCTACGGCACCGCATGGGCCGACAAGAAGCAACTGGCCGCCTACATCCAGCGCATCGAAGAAGCCGAGAAGCGCGACCACCGCAAGATCGGCAAGCGCCTGGGCCTGTTCCACACCCAGGAAGAAGCGCCGGGCATGGTGTTCTGGCACCCCAATGGCTGGACTTTGTACCAGGTGCTCGAGCAGTACATGCGCAAGGTGCAGCGCGACAACGGTTACCTGGAAATCAAGACCCCCCAGGTCGTTGACCGCAGCCTGTGGGAAAAGTCCGGGCACTGGGCCAACTACGCCGACAACATGTTCACCACCCAGTCGGAAAGCCGCGACTACGCGATCAAGCCGATGAACTGCCCGTGCCACGTGCAGGTGTTCAACCAGGGCCTGAAGAGCTATCGCGAGTTGCCGATGCGCCTGGCCGAATTCGGTGCCTGCCACCGTAACGAGCCATCGGGTGCCTTGCACGGCATCATGCGCGTGCGTGGATTCACCCAGGACGACGCGCACATTTTCTGCACCGAAGAACAGATGCAGGCTGAATCCGCTGCCTTCATCAAGCTGACCATGGATGTCTACGCCGACTTCGGCTTCACCGATGTCGAGATGAAGCTGTCCACTCGTCCGGAAAAACGCGTCGGTTCCGACGAGCTTTGGGATCGCGCCGAAGCTGCACTGGCCGCAGCCCTTGATAGCGCGGGCCTGCCGTACGATCTGCAGCCGGGCGAGGGTGCGTTCTACGGTCCGAAGATCGAGTTCTCGCTGAAAGATTGCCTCGGTCGCGTCTGGCAATGTGGTACCCTGCAGCTCGATTTTAACCTGCCTGTCCGTCTGGGAGCCGAATACGTCTCCGAAGACAACAGCCGCAAGCACCCGGTCATGTTGCACCGGGCGATCCTGGGGTCCTTCGAACGTTTCGTCGGAATTCTGATCGAGCACTACGAGGGCGCATTCCCCGCGTGGCTGGCTCCGACCCAGGCAGTGGTGATGAATATCACTGATAAACAGGCTGATTTTGCCGCTGAAGTTGAAAAAACCCTCAACGAAAGCGGATTTCGTGCCAAGTCTGACTTGAGAAATGAAAAGATCGGCTTTAAAATCCGCGAGCATACTTTGCTCAAGGTTCCTTTTCTCTTGGTTATCGGAGATCGGGAAGTCGAGATGCAGACTGTCGCTGTGCGTACTCGTGAAGGTGCTGACCTGGGCTCGATGCCCGTCGCCCAGTTCGCTGAGTTTCTCGCGCAAGCGGTTTCCCGGCGTGGTCGCCCAGATTCGGAGTAATTATTATTAAGCGTGAAATGAGACAAGATAAACGAGCTGCACCGAAAGCCCCGATCAACGAGAATATCTCGGCACGCGAGGTTCGGTTAATTGGAGCTGAAGGTGAACAGCTTGGGATTGTGTCAATTGAAGACGCGCTTCTTAAGGCTGAAGAGGCCAAGCTGGATCTGGTGGAGATTTCCGCCGATGCAGTACCACCTGTTTGCAAACTGATGGACTATGGCAAATCGATCTTCGAAAAGAAGAAGCAGATTGCTGCGGCCAAGAAAAACCAGAAGCAGATTCAGGTTAAAGAAATCAAGTTTCGTCCAGGGACGGAGGAAGGGGATTACCAGGTAAAACTGCGCAACCTGGTACGTTTCCTGAGTGATGGGGACAGGGCCAAGGTATCCTTGCGATTCCGCGGCCGTGAGATGGCCCACCAGGAGCTGGGGATGGAACTCCTCAAGCGAGTTGAAGGTGACTTGCTCGAGTACGGTTCGGTCGAACAGCATCCTAAGATGGAAGGACGCCAGCTGATCATGGTCATCGCCCCGAAAAAGAAGAAGTAATCAACAGGGCACGGCAGGCCTTCTGATTATGTTTATCAACTGAATGCGGAGTATCCGAACATGCCAAAAATGAAGACCAAAAGTGGTGCTGCTAAGCGGTTTCTGAAAACTGCTAACGGTATCAAGCACAAGCACGCTTTCAAGAGCCACATCCTGACCAAAATGTCGACCAAGCGTAAGCGTCAACTGCGCGGTAGCAGCTTGCTGCATCCGTCTGACGTGGCAAAAGTCGAGCGCATGCTGCGCCTTCGTTAATTTTAGTCAAGAATAGAGGAAGTAACTCATGGCTCGTGTAAAGCGTGGCGTCATTGCCCGTAAGCGTCACAAAAAAATTCTGAAACTTGCTAAAGGCTACTACGGCGCACGCTCGCGCGTATTCCGTGTTGCCAAGCAAGCGGTAATCAAGGCAGGCCAATACGCCTACCGTGACCGTCGTCAGAAAAAACGTCAGTTCCGCGCTCTGTGGATCGCTCGTATCAACGCTGGTGCTCGTATCAACGGTCTGTCCTACAGCCGTTTCATCGCCGGCCTGAAAAAAGCGTCCATCGAGATCGACCGTAAGGTTCTGGCTGATCTGGCAGTGAACGAAAAAGCGGCGTTTGCTGCGATTGTCGAGAAAGCTAAAGCCACTTTGGCTTAAGTACCCCCGACAGTCACCCGGCCTCGCA
>NZ_JBFUHY010000082.1:0-20520 GCF_056402155.1 Pseudomonas sp. P4_C1 | reverse complement strand
GCGCAAACGAAGTCGGCGCTTCGAGGGTTTCCAGCGCCTGCACAATCGCCTCCACCGTCGACAACGCTCCCGGCCCCGGCGCCTTGCGCAGGCGATAGCGGGACACACCGCCCTCGGCCAGCGTCACCCTCGGCAGCGCCGCCAGCAGCGGATTGAGGTGCAACATCTTGCGCGCCTTGCGCCAGGTGCCGTCGGGGACCAGCAGCAACAAGGGTTCGTCTGTCGCGGCACAAGCCTGCATCGGTTGGGCATCTTCGCCGGGAAACAGCAACCGCGCCCGATACCCCGGCTGACTCAACAGCGCCGGCAAATCCTCGAACACCTCGCCGACGATCAACTCGGCATTCTTCAACCCAAGCGCCGCCAGGCGCGCGGTATTCAACGCATGATTCACTTCGCTCGGGTGCTGCAACAGCAACACCCGGGTGCGGCTGTCGAGGCTCGGGATCAACGGGCACAGGCAATGAGTTTGCGGGCGCAGGCAGCGCGGACATTGAATTCTGGACATCGTCTTTACGCCTGATTCAGTTGTGCTTTGAGCAGATCACGGAACGTCTGGATCAGCGGCTCGCGGCTACGCCCCCGCCGCACGATCATCGAGAACGGCGCCTGATAACCGAAGGTCGCCGGCAGCAACACCCGCAAGTCACCCTTGTCGGCCCAGGCCTGGGCGTAGTGCTCCGGCAGGTAACCGATGTAGGCGCCGGACAGTACCAGAATCAACTGGGCTTCCATACTTTCCACGGTCGCGGCACTGTGTTTGAAGCCGTGACGCGCCAGTTCAGCCTGGCTCCAGTAGCCACGGCCGACCATGCGCTGCTGGGTGATGACTTGTTCGGGAATGCGCCGCTCGTTGAACAGTGGATGCCGCGTGCTGCAATACAACCAGTGTTGTTCACGGTACAGCGGCATGTACACCAGACCGCTCATGCGCGTGGAAAACGCACCGATGGCCAGGTCGAGGCGGTTGTCCTGTACGCCGAGTTGCAATTCGTAAGGGCTCATCACCGACAGGTGCAAGTGCACGGCTGGGTGTTCCTGGCTGTAGGCGCCGATGGCTTCGGCGAACGGCAGGGCCTTGTCGCTGACAGTGGAATCGATTACCCCGAGGTTCAAGGTACCGCGCAACTCACCCTTGAGGGCGGCGGCGTATTGCTCGAAGCCTTCGAGTTCGCCCAACAGACGCAGGGTTTCCTGATGGAACAGCTCGCCCTTGCTGGTCAGGCTGAAACCGCCACGGCCGCGATGGCACAGCACCAGGCCAAGGGCCGCTTCGAGCTGACTCATGTAGGTGCTGATGGCTGACGTCGAGAGATTGAGCTCTTGCTGGGCGTTGGCGAACCCCTGATGGCGCACCACGCTGACGAAAATGCGCAATAGTTTCAGGTCGGGTAAAGCGTTGGCCATGTCGGACTCCGATAACGAGGTGACGCGCAGTGCTCCAGTCGATAAAGAACCTTGTGGGAGCGAGCTTGCTCGCGATGAGGGCATGACAATCGACATCAATGTTGACTGCCCCGCCGCCATCGCGAGCAAGCTCGCTCCCACAAGGTTTGCTCCTGGCATCGGGCTTAGCGTATGGCGTGAAGTCTATCGCTGTCCCAGCCATTAGTTTAGAAAAATCTGAACTAAGTATTTGCCCGTAGCGATTCTTCCCGGCCACTACATTTCGCAGAATCGGCGCCACAAGGTTCGCCCGTACTCTCGTGAACGGCTTACCTGAATAAATAAAACAACGACGATGAGGCCTTTACCCGTGGACAAGATTCTTCACCAACCACTGGGCGGCAACGAAATGCCGCGCTTCGGCGGCATCGCCACCATGATGCGACTCCCCCATTTGAATACCGCTGCCGGCCTGGACGCTGCCTTCGTAGGTGTGCCACTGGACATCGGTACCTCGCTGCGCCCTGGCACCCGTTTCGGGCCTCGCGAAATCCGCGCTGAATCGGTCATGATCCGCCCGTACAACATGGCCACCGGTGCTGCACCGTTCGACTCGCTGTCGGTTGCCGACATTGGCGACATCGCAATCAACACCTTCAACCTGCTGGATGCCGTACGGATCATCGAAGAGTCCTACGACAACATCCTCGAACACGATGTGATCCCCCTGACCCTGGGCGGCGACCACACCATCACCCTGCCGATCCTGCGTGCCATCCATAAGAAGCACGGCAAGGTCGGTCTGGTGCACATCGACGCTCACGCCGATGTGAACGACCACATGTTCGGCGAGAAGATCGCCCACGGCACCACCTTCCGTCGCGCCGTTGAAGAAGGTCTTCTGGATCCGGACCGTGTCGTGCAGATTGGCCTGCGCGCCCAAGGCTACACCGCTGACGACTTCAACTGGAGCCGCAACCAGGGCTTCCGTGTGGTTCAGGCCGAAGAGTGCTGGCACAACTCGCTGGAGCCCTTGATGGCTGAAGTCCGCGAGAAAGTCGGCGGCGGTCCTGTTTACCTCAGCTTCGACATCGACGGCATCGACCCTGCCTGGGCACCGGGTACTGGCACTCCGGAAATCGGCGGCCTGACGACCATTCAGGCGATCGAGATCGTTCGTGGCTGCCAAGGCCTCGACCTGGTCGGTTGCGATCTGGTAGAAGTCTCGCCCGCTTACGACACCACCGGTAACACCTCACTGCTGGCCGCCAACCTGCTGTACGAAATGCTCTGCGTACTGCCTGGCGTAGTCCACCGCTGAGGAATGCTCGTGAACGAACGTGATCAGGTTCTGAAAACCGCCGCCGATCTGGTGTCCGCTTTTGCCCGTAACGATCGCGAAGCCTACTTCGGCGCTTTCAGTGCCGATGCCAGCTTCGTCTTCTACACCCTCGAACAGCCCCTGCTGTCGCGCGACGCCTATCAGGCGATGTGGGACAGCTGGCGCGCCGAGGATGGCTTTGAGGTGCTCTCGTGCACCTCGAGCAACGCTTTCGTCAGCCTGCAGGGTGACGTGGCGATTTTCATCCATGACGTAGCCACTGAGTTGCGCATGCAAGGGGAGCAACACTTCAGCCAGGAGCGCGAGACGATTGTTTTCAAGAAACAAGCGTCTGGCCAAGAACAACAAGGCCTATGGCTGGCCTGCCACGAACATTTGTCCGCGATGCCGGAAGGGCTGCCACCCCCTTAGCCAACACAGGTGACGCTCACGCACGATGAGCGCGCCTTTATGATCGGAGCTGATCATGAATAACAACAACAAAGACCAAAGCCTTACGCAAATTGAAACCCACGGGGTCGAACAGATCCCGGACAACGAACGCACCGCAGGCCCGACGGACTTGTTCCGGATGATCTTCGGTGGTTCCAACACCTTTGCCACCGCCGTCCTCGGCAGCTTCCCGGTACTGTTCGGCCTGTCTTTCCAGGCGGGCGTCTGGGCGATTGTGCTGGGCGTGTTGCTGGGTTCGCTGATCCTCGCGCCCATGGGCCTGTTCGGCCCGATCAACGGCACGAACAACGCCGTGTCTTCCGGTGCGCACTTCGGCGTGCACGGGCGGATCGTCGGTTCGTTCCTGTCGCTGTTGACCGCCATTGCCTTCTTCTCGCTCTCGGTGTGGAGTTCGGGTGATGCGCTGATCGGTGGCGCCAAACGCCTGATCGGCCTGCCGGAAACCGACCTGACCCTGGGCCTGGCCTACGGTCTGTTCGCGATCCTGGTACTGACCGTGTGCATCTATGGCTTCCGCTTCCTGCTGTGGGTCAACAAGATCGCGGTATGGAGTGCCAGCCTGTTGTTCCTGCTGGGCGCCTTCGCCTTCGCCGGTCCCTTCGATGTGAACTACGCCGGCACCGTGAACATGGGGCAACCCGGTTTCTGGGCCGCGTTCATCGGTGCTGCGCTGGTGGCCATGAGCAACCCGATTTCCTTCGGTGCGTTCCTCGGCGACTGGTCGCGCTACATTCCCCGTGACACCTCCAAGCGCCGCATCATGGCGGCGGTGGTGATTTCGCAGATCGCAACGTTCATCCCGTTCCTGTTCGGCCTGACCACCGCGACCATCGTAGCGATCAAGGCGCCGGACTACATCGCGGCCAACAACTATGTCGGCGGCCTGCTGGCGGTATCGCCGAGCTGGTTCTTCCTGCCGGTATGCCTGATCGCGGTGATCGGTGGCATGTCCACCGGTACCACCTCGCTCTATGGCACCGGCCTGGACATGTCCAGCGTGTTCCCACGAGTGCTGTCGCGGGTCAAGGCCACGCTGCTGATCGGTGTGATGTCGATTGCCTTCATCTTCATCGGGCGCTTCGCGGCCAACCTGGTGCAGAGCGTGTCGACCTTCGCCGTGCTGATCATCACCTGCACCACCCCGTGGATGGTGATCATGATCATCGGCCTGCTGGTGCGTCGCGGCTTCTACTGCCCGGATGACCTGCAAGTGTTCACCCGCGGCGAGAAAGGTGGCCGCTACTGGTTCACCCACGGCTGGAACTGGCGTGGCCTGGGTGCCTGGATCCCGAGTGCGGCCGTCGGCCTGTGCTTCGTGAACCTGCCGGGGCAGTTTGTCGGGCCGCTGGGCGAAATGGCCGGTGGTATCGACATCAGCCTGCCGGTGACCCTGGGCCTGGCCTCGGTGGTGTACCTGGTTCTGCTGAGCCTGTTCCCGGAATCGAGCGCAGTGTTCGGCCCGAACGACCCTCGCAGCCAGAGCGCAAGCATCACGGCGAAACCAGAACTACGTCAGACGGCCTGACGCATTCTCCCTGTGGGAGCGAGCTTGCTCCGGGCGGCGTTCCGACGATGACAGCGGCACATTCAACATCAATGTGACCGACACACGGCTATCGCGGGCAAGCTCGCTCCCACAGAAAGCAGCTACATCGAACCAATTTTGTTCCACCATAAAAAAGACAATCGGAGACACGCAACAATGGCTTTGGATTTATTCGTCGTACTCATCTACGCCGCCGCGATGTTGATACTCGGCTACTACGGCATGCGCAAGGCCAAGACCAACGAAGACTTTTTGGTCGCCGGTCGTAACCTCGGCCCAAGCCTGTACATGGGCACCATGGCTGCCACCGTTCTGGGCGGCGCGTCCACGGTGGGCACCGTGCGTCTGGGTTACGTGCATGGCATCTCCGGTTTCTGGCTGTGTGCGGCCCTGGGTTGCGGGATCGTGGCGCTGAACCTGTTTCTCGCCAAACCGCTGCTTAAACTGAAGATCTACACCGTTACCCAGGTGCTGGAAAAACGCTACAACCCGATGGCCCGCTCCGCGAGCGCGGTGATCATGCTGGCCTACGCACTGATGATCGGCGTGACCTCGATCCTGGCGATCGGCACCGTGCTGCAAGTGCTGTTCGGCCTGCCGTTCTGGATCTCGGTCCTGCTCGGTGGCGGCGTCGTGGTGATCTACTCCGCCATCGGCGGCATGTGGTCCCTGACCCTGACCGACATCGTCCAGTTCGTGATCAAGACCGTAGGCCTGATGTTCATCCTGTTGCCAATCTGCCTGTACCGCGTTGGCGGCTGGGATGAGTTGGTGTTGAAACTGCCGGCGGCGAGCTTCAGCTTCACCACCATCGGCTGGGACACCATCATCACCTACTTCATGATCTACTTCTTCGGCATCCTGATCGGTCAGGACATCTGGCAACGGGTGTTCACCGTCAAGACCGCCAAAGTGGCTCAGGTTGCCGGTACCGCCGCCGGTATCTACTGCATCCTCTACGGCCTGGCCTGCGCCCTGATCGGCATGGCTGCCCACGTGCTGATCCCGGATCTGGACAACGTCAACAACGCCTTCGCCGCGATTGTGAAACTGTCCCTGCCGGACGGTATCCGTGGCCTGGTGATCGCCGCCGCACTGGCCGCCATGATGTCCACCGCCAGCGCCGGCCTGCTGGCCGCTGCCACTACCCTGACCGAAGACCTGCTGCCGAAACTGCGTGGCGGCAAACAGTCGAGCCTGGCGATCAACCGCCTGTTCACCCTGTTGACCGGCATCGTGGTACTGGGCATCGCCCTGATCGTGAACGACGTGATCAGCGCCCTGACCCTGGCCTACAACCTGCTGGTAGGCGGCATGCTGATCCCGCTGATGGGCGCCATCTTCTGGAAGCGCGCCACCACTGCTGGCGCCATCGCCAGCATGGGTATGGGCTTCGCCACTGCGCTGCTGTTCATGTTCAAGGACGGTCTGGACGCCAACACCCCGATCTATTACAGCCTCGGTGTAGGCCTGGTGAGTTTCGTGGTGGTGAGTTTGATGTCCCGCCGCACGGCAGCAGTGGTCAGCGCCGCCTAAGCTGAACATAACGACTTGATGCTTTCTTCGACGGGTGTGGCGTCGGTTGCCACACCCGTTTTTTTTCGTCTGAAGGAAACTGCACATGAAGATCGTCAGCCGCGACCAGTGGTTCGAAGTGAAACCGCTCAGTGACGGCATCCGCCTGATTCACGAGCCGTACATCCGCCCCTTCTACCGCTGCAACCTCTGGCACATCCAGGGCCGTGACAAAGACCTGTTGCTGGACAGCGGCTCGGGCCTGGTCAGCCTGCGCGAGCAACTGCCGTGGATCACCGAACGGCCGCTGGTGGCGGTGGCCAGCCATTGCCATTTCGATCACATCGCCGGTCATCACGAATTCACTGAACGACTGGTGCATCCGGCTGAAGCGGACATTCTTGCCGCACCGGACGGCGACAACGACCTGAGCAAAGCCTTTGTCGGCGACGACATGTTCGAAGCCCACCCTGATTGCCCGCTGTGCTACGCCGAATACCGGGTCAAAGCCGCACCGGCCACGGGGTTTGTCGAAGATGGCGATGTGCTGGATCTGGGCAACCGGGTATTGCAGGTCGTGCACACACCGGGACACTCGCCGGGTGGCATCTGCCTGTACGAAGCCGCCACCGAGACTTTATTCAGCGGCGACATCATCTACGACGGCCCGCTGATCGAAGACGCCTACCATTCCAACCTCGATGATTACGCCCACAGCCTGCAACGCTTGTGTGAGTTGTCGATCCGCACGGTGCATGGCGGGCATTTCGGCAGTTTTTCCGGGGAGTATTTGCGCAGCATGATTGACCAATGGCAGCGCTCACATGGCTAAAGCCTGCTGTACTCAACGACAGGAACTGCTCCGGCACGGAGAACAAAACCGCCTCCTCCTCGAAGAACGCTCATGAAAAAAGCTGCCGTTCGTGCTGTCGTGCACCGCTACATCAGCCGCCTGCTGGAAGGCCGGGATGACTTCGACGACAACGCCAGCCTGGCGCAGTTGGGATTGGATAAAGAAGATATCGAAGAGCTGATCTTCCATCTGGAAGATGAACTGGGTGTGACGGCGTTTACCGCCAAGGAAGACCAGATGCTCAAGACCGCCAGGACGGCGAATGATTTGAGCCGGTTTTTGCTGGAGATTGGGCGGTACTAAGGCGGGTGATCAAACGTACACGAAGCGGCAAGGGAGTTTGCTCCCTCGCCACGGAAACACCTTTCACCTGTCAGGTGTTATCTGCCATTACCGGCGACGCTGCTGACGTCGGCGCTGTTCGTCGTCAGTGCGAACAGGCACCGGTTGCAGAGGCGGTTCGATCAAACCGAGAGCCACGCCCAGGTCATGCAGCCAGTTTTGAATTTTCTCTTTCATGGTGCCCCCTTCAGGGTAGTGCCGAGCGGCCAAAATTCTGTAGCCCCTTCGCACAGATAATAGTCCGAAGTCCTACGCAATGCTCGCGCAAAGTCGCAACGATCTGTTACTGAATCCATCACAATCAGCCTGTGTTCAGGCAATTTCCCGCGCCTGTACCCGTGCCGGTGGAAAAACCACCTGTTGCTGCTCGATCCAGGCATTCAGGTTGGCCCCGACCATGCCCTTGCGCCACATCAGCCAGGTGGTAGCGCTGGCGAACGGCTCGGCCAACGGATGCACGGCCACACTCTCACGGCCCGGTAAACTGGCGAGCATCGACTCCGACATCAGCGCCACACCGGAACCGGCAATCACACACGCCAGCATCCCCGGATAGGACTCGATCTCCATGGCCCGGCCCATGGCCGCGTGGTCATGGGCGAACCAGGCCTCCAGGCGCATGCGGTAGGAGCAGCCCTGGCGAAAGGTGAACACCGAACGACCTTGCACATCCAGCGCGCTGCGCACGGGTGGATGATCGGCCTCGCTGATCAGCACCAGCCGCTCGTCGCACAAAGGCACTCCGTCGAGCCCGGCCAGTTCCATGGGGCCATCCACCAGCGCCGCATCGAGTCGTCCGGTGAGCAGGCCTTCGAGCAATTCACCGCTGGGTCCGGATTGCACTTGCAGGTTCACGGCCGGATACAAACGGTGGTAGCGCGCCAATAGCCCCGGAAGGTGAATCGCCGCCGTGCTGTACATGGTGCCGAGCACGAAGTCGCCCGCCGGTTGCCCGCCCTGCACTGCCGCGCTGGCTTCGTCGCGCAAGGCAAACAGCTTGGCGGTGTAGTCCAGCAGGACTTTTCCCGCAGGCGACAACTGCAAGCGCTGACGTTCGCGCAGGAACAGTTCGACACCCAGTTGCTCTTCCAGCTGTTTGAGCCGGGTCGACAGGTTCGACGGCACTCGATGCAGCCGTTCGGCGGCCCGGGTGATGGACCCTTCTTCCGCCACCGCCTGGAAGATGCGCAATTGGCTGAATTCCACGGCATTCTCCAAAAAAGAACAAGTTACTCACTATTATTCATTTTTAAAGAAAGTCAATCAATCCTAGCCTGACGGTCATCGATCCTCTAAACGGAATCCAGACCATGTCTCCCTTGATTCGCTTATCCGCCAGTTTCGTTGCCCTGATGATGGCCATGGGCATCGGCCGTTTTGCCCTGACACCGCAACTGCCGCACCTGCTCAGCGAGGGTCAGATCGACCTGACCGCAGCCGGACTGATTGCCGCCGCCAATTACCTCGGTTATTTCATCGGCGCGGTGGACGCCATGTTCTCCCGGCGTCCCGCGCAAGTGCACCGACGCTTGCTCGGCGGATTGTGGCTCTGCGTACTGCTGACCCTGGCGTCGTTCTGGGCCAATGGTTTCTGGTCGCACCTGCTGCTGCGCTTCGGCACCGGTGTGGCCAGCGCCTGGGTGCTGGTGATGATCACCGCCCTGAGCCAGCCGCTCGCGGCAGCGGCCGGTCGCCCACGATTAGGCGCCCTGGTCTTCGCCGGACCGGGTTTGGGAATTTTTCTGACCGGCTTGCTAGCTCTGGGCTCGAATCTGCTGGGCCAGACTTCCGCTACCTTGTGGCTGGTGTACGCCGCCGCAGGGCTGGCGATGCTGCTGGGGATCCTGCCGTTCCTGCCACAACCGAGCGCAACCGCGACTGCTGCGCCCAGCGCCATCGCATCGCACACCCAAGGCATCGCTCGTCTGGGCTGGATCTACGGCTTGTACGGATTGGGCTACATCATCCCGGCGACCTTTCTGTCGCAGATGGCCAACGCACAATTCCATGGCCAATGGCAGGCCGACCTGTTCTGGCCGTGCTTTGGCCTGGCGGCTGCCACGGGGGTGCTGCTGGTGAGTCTGCGTCGCCAAAGGCCGGGAGCAACGCGCCACTGGTTGATGGCGACGTTATGGCTGCAAGCCGCTGGCGTGTTCGCCTGCCTGCTGGGCAACGGGCCAGGTCTGGCGTTGGGTGTGATCCTGTGCGGCACGCCATTCCTGGCCTGCATGCAACTGGTGATGCAACGCTCCCGGGAACTGGCGCCCCACGCTACCCAGCGCAATGCCGGCCTGCTGACGGCCTGCTTCGCCGTGGGCCAATTGAGCGGGCCATTGCTGGCGGCGCTGAGCAGTCATTTCAGTGGCGGTTTACAACCGGCGCTGGTGGTCGCCGGTTGCGGCTTGCTGATCGCCGGCGGTCTGTTGCTCGCGCCGTTCAGTGCTGACCGAGGGCTTTGCGCAAACGACGGCGTAACCACTGCTCAGCGCTGACAAAGGTGATGCCCGCCAACACCAGCACTGCACCGATGACGAAGTTCAGGCTCAGCACCTCGCCCAGCAGCACCACACCGAACGTGACGCCGAACAACGGCGTCATGAACGAAAACACTGCGAGGTTCGCCGCCAGGTACCGGCGCAGCAGCCAGAACCAGATCAGGTAACTGAAGAACGACACGACCACGCCCTGAAACAGCACACTGGCGACCGCTACAGTGGTCAGGCTGACATGGGTGATCTGGCCGCTGAGCAGCGCAATCAACAACAATCCGAAGAAACCGACTATCAACTGATAGAACAGCGTCAGGGGCACTGGCGCTTCCGACAGGCGCGAGGCGCGAACCACCACCGTGGTCGCGCCCCAGGCCGCGCCCGCCAGCACACCCAGGGCATCGCCCATCAACATGCGGTAATCAAGGTTGTCCCAGGACACCCCGCCGGCAAACGCGATGGCAATCCCGATAAAAGCCAGGACAATCCCCAGCCATTGCAACGGGCGCAAACGCTCACTGGGCAGCAACCAGTGCACACCCAATGCGGTAAAGATCGGCGCGGTGTAGAGGAACACCGACATGTGCGCCGCCGTGGTCAGTTGCAGGCCTTCGGAAATGAAGAAGAACTCCAGGGCGAACAAGGCACCGGCCAACAAGCCGCCGCGCCAGGTCGTACCCACCTGGCTCCAGCCGCCCTTCCAGCAGATCAACAACCCGACCAGCAACGCCGACATGCCGGAACGTCCGGCCGCCTGCATCACCGGCGCGATATCGGCCGCCGCCCACTTGATCATCACTTGTTGAACGCCCCAGACCAGGCACAACCCGACCATCACTTGCAGGGCAAACCCGTCGGCGCTGCGCCGGGTGGCGCTCACCGGAACACCTCGAAGACACAATCCATGGCAACGACTCGGCAGTAAAAGCAAAGCCCCGGCCTTCTCGTTGAAAAGAACACACCGGGGCGAAAAATCATGTTGTCGATTATTAACCAGAAGGCCAGAAAATGCCGCCCGCCAGAGACCTCTACTTCTCTGCTTGCGCCATCCTGGCCCTCTGTCTTGTCAGCGCATCAACTGAGCTCAATGCGATCGGCATGAATGACAATCTGGCCATTCTTGTACAACGCACCGATGGCCTTCTTGAAGTTGCCCTTGCTGACACCGAACAGGCTGCTGATCAACGCCGGATCGCTCTTGTCGCTGACCGCCAGGGTGCCGTTGTTTTCGCGCAACCTGGCGAGGATCTTCGAGTTCAGGCTGGTGGCCGCTTCCTGGCCGACCGGTTGCAGGCTCAGACTGATCTTGCCGTCGGCGCGAACTTCCTTGATAAAGCCCTTTTCTTCTTTACCGGCGCGCATGAACTTGAAGATTTCATTCTTGTGGATCAGGCCCCAATGCTTGTTGTTGATGATGGCCTTGAAGCCCATGTCAGTGGCTTCGGCCACCAGCAAGTCCACTTCCTGACCGGCGGTGTAATTGGCCGGGGTCTTGTCCAGGTAGCGGTCCAGGCGCGCGGTCGCGGTGATGCGACGGGTGTGTTTGTCGAGATAGACGTGCACTACCACATATTCGCCCGCCGTCATCTGGCGCTTCTCTTCGGAGAACGGCAGCAACAGGTCTTTCGGCAACCCCCAGTCCAGGAATACACCGATGCTGTTGACTTCAACAACTTTCAAACTGGCGAATTCACCGACTTGAACTTTCGGTTTTTCAGTAGTTGCGATGAGTTTGTCATCGCTGTCCAGATAAATAAAAACGTTGAGCCAGTCTTCATCTTCGCTAGGAATATCTTTTGGAATATAACGATTAGGCAGAAGGATTTCGCCATCCGCACCACCGTCCAGATATAAACCGAAGTTAGTGTGTTTAACCACTTGCAAACTGTTGTAACGCCCGACTAAAGCCATGTCCAATACCCTCATTGCGTGGGCGGCATTCTACCCGGTTTTAGGCGCCGCGTTCGGCAGCCGGCCCGGTGGCGCGAGAAAATCCTCTGAAACCCTTAATTTTTCCGGGTTTTCATCCCGCGCCCGGCCGCTCGTCAGGCCGTTCCGGGCATTTACGCCATGCCCTGGCAAGCGTGACGCGGTATTTTGTCAGGCAATGTTATTAGTTAAAACAGCGGCTTAGGTGCATATTTCGAATATTGGCCGGCGACTGATTACCCCGTCCTCACGAATATGCCGAGGGGATATTTGCCAAGCAATTATCAGGTAATTCCTGTACGATGCCTGGCCAAGTTAATTTTCTACAGGTTAATGGCCGCCATGCGCGTAAAAGCATCCACCAGCAAAGCAAAGCCAGCTCCAGCCGTCGAAACCAGCGAATCGATCAACAGCCAGATCGCTGCGTTCCTCAAGTCCGGCGGTGAAATCCAGCAAATTGCCAAAGGCGTCAGCGGCCAGACATTCGGCCCGTCCAAGCAGATCACCCTGGGCAAAAAGTAATACCCTCGCGTCACCTGGTCCCAAAGCGCTTTGAGCTTCGAAGCGCTTGGACTGGAACCCTCGTTTCTCCCCTGCGCCACGCCATCAAATCCGTTGGAAATCGACGAACGGCCTTCATTGCCGATCATTCGCCGGTATCCTTGCACGCGTCTGGATCAAGCGTTCCAGCGGGCTCAACAGCCTGCCTTCGCGGTTCATGGAGTGACGCATGTTCAAACCTTTCTATCTCTCGGCATTGCTCGCCAGCCTGCTGGCCTGCTCCGTAGCCCACGCACAAATCTTTCAGCGTGAGCTGGGGGGCTTCGACCTCAAGCTCGGCACCACCCCCACCCGCAGCATGGCCCAGGGCCTGGTCAAACCTTCGGCCGTCGGCTCGTTTCATGGCGGCCTGGACCTGAGCCACGACAGCGGTTTCTACGTGGGCCAATGGTCGCCCAGCATGGGCATCAGCCCGGGCAAAAACCTCGAGCTCGATTCCTACATGGGCTTTAAACAACCCTTCGACCAAACCCTCGGCTACGAAGTGGGCCTGATCCGCTACAGCTACCCCGAAGTTACGACCCCTGACAGCCAGGAACTGTTCGGCGGCCTGACCTTGCTCGGCAGCCGTTTCGGCATCGCCTTCAGCAATGACCCGGACAAACAGAACAACACCCTGTTCGCTGACTTGAGCGGCAATCAACCGTTCGGTGTCGGCATCAGCCTGAAATACACCACCCACCAATTCAATACGCCAGTGGCGGTGGATAGAGGGAACGTAGGCAGTTTTACCGATTGGTCGCTGAAATTGTCCCGCCCGTTCATGGGCATCGACCTCGACCTGATCTACAGTGACTCCAGCCTGAGCGGCAGCGGTTGCTCGGCCTATGCCGGGCACAACAGCCAGTGCGACGGGCTGGTGACGCTCAAGGCCGAACACGCGTTCTATTGATCGGCTGAACTGCCGGACTCCTCCCGGGTTCACATGAGAATCAGCCCCCGAAAGCTGGCTTTCGCAAGGATTCGTCCATGTCCCGCTGGTTCAAACATATCGCGGTTGTGTTGACCATTGCCCTCGCCCTCGGCGCGTGCAGCCGCGTGGGCCTGGCCTACCGCAATCTCGATGTGATCATCCCGTGGACGCTCAGCGACTACCTGGACATGAACGGCGAGCAAAAAAGCTGGCTGAACGAACGCCTGAAGGAACACCTGAGCTGGCACTGCACCACTCAATTGCCCGGCTACCTCGACTGGCTGGACCGCCTGCAAACCATGATCGCCACCAATCAGGTTACCGATGCCGCCTTGCAGGCCCGCGCCCGTGAAGCCGAGCAGGCGATCGCCGAGATCGCACGGGAGATCACCCCGTCGGCCATCGAGTTGCTGCAAGGGCTGGATGACAAACAAGTCGCCGAAATGAACCAAGCCTTTGCCAGGGATCAGCGCAAACGCCAGGAAGAATACCTCAAGCCTTCCCTCGACCAGCAGATCAAGGAGCGCGGCGCGCGCATGGAGAAGCGCTTGAATGACTGGCTCGGGCCACTGAGCACCGCCCAGCAACAGCGGGTAGCCACATGGTCCAGCGCCTTGGGCGAGCAGAACACCCAGTGGCTTGCCAACCGCGTCCATTGGCAGAAGCAGTTCAGCGCAGCTGTTGCCCAACGCCAGAGCCCCCAATTCCCACAACGCATCGAGACACTTCTGGTCAATCGCGAGAGTTTGTGGACGCCCGCCTATCGTCAGGCCTTTGCCAACACCGAGGCCCAGGCGCGTTCACTGTTCGTGGATCTGATGGCTGAAAGCACACCGAACCAGCGCGCGCGTTTGCTGAAGAAAATTGAAGGTGTGAGGAAGGACTTCAGCGACTTGAAGTGTTTAAAAACGGCGAAACAAAGTTAAGCCCCACACAATTCCCCTGTGGGAGACCCTATGGTTGAGGTGAAGCCTTCAGCCGGGCTTCTGCTGACGACTGACAGGCGGCATGTCGAATTCCACGCAAGCCAAACGACTAGGCTGTGTAAGTCACCTCCCCGCCCCACGCAGGAGAAAACAACATGAACATTCAGCACCATCCCGTCGTATCGCAGGAAGAATGGCTCGCCGCCCGCAAACAACACCTGGCCCACGAAAAAGCCTTCACCAGGGAAAGGGACAGACTCAGCGCCGAACGCCGCGCCCTGCCCTGGGTGAAAATCGACAAGGACTATCGCTTCCAGGGGCCCAATGGCGAACTGAAACTGGCAGACCTGTTCGGCGGCCGCAGCCAGTTGGTCATCTACCACTTCATGTTCGCCGAGGGTTGGGACGAGGGCTGCCCCGGTTGCTCGTACCTGAGCGATCACATCGACGGCGCCAATCAGCACCTGGCCCACCATGACGTGGCCGTGGTGGCGGTTTCCCACGCACCGTTCGCCGAATTCCAGGCCTTCAAGCGGCGCATGGGCTGGAAGTTCGACTGGGTGTCGTCCGATGGCTGCGATTTCAACTACGACTTTGGCGTCTGTGCCCGGGCCGAAGACGTAGTCGCTGGAAAGGCTACGTACAACTACGAAAAAACCGACGGCGCCGAGGAGGAACTCCCTGGTCTCAGCGTGTTTTATCGCAATGACGCCGGCGAAATTTTCCATACCTACTCCACCTATGCCCGGGGCCTGGACATGCTGGTCGGCGCCTACAACTACCTCGACCTGACGCCCAAGGGCCGCAATGAGGAGGAGATCATGGAATGGGTGCGGCATCACGACAAATATGAGGAACAGGAGAAGTCAAGCTGCTGTCATGGTGGTTAGCCCCAGACACCGAGGCGCGGCCTTCGCGGGCAAGCCACGCTCCCACAAATTTTGTGTCGTACACAAGATATGTGTTCACACCAGGCTCCTGTGGGAGCGGGCTGGGCGCACATAAAAAACCGGACATCAGTCCGGTTTTTTTTGGTCACGGCATCGGCTTACTCAGCCGCTGGCGCTTCCGGCTTGCGGCGCTTGAGCGGGGCCATGCCGTCCTTGCTGACCAGCGAATCGGTCTTCGGCCGGTTGGCGCTCTTGCGCTTGGTCGGGGTCTTGGCGGCGGTTTTCTTCTTGTCGCCCTTGGCGTCGGTCTTTTTCTTCTTCACGCCGACGGCCTTGCCCGAAGCCTTGACCTTTTTCGGTCCGCCGTAGGTGCCTTTGACTTCCTTGATGGTACGACGCTCGAAGCTCTGCTTGAGGTAGCGCTCGATGCTCGACATCAGGTTCCAGTCGCCGTGGCAGATCAGCGAGATGGCCAGGCCATCGTTACCGGCGCGACCGGTGCGACCGATGCGGTGCACATACTCGTCGCCGCTGCGCGGCATGTCGAAGTTGATCACCAGGTCCAGACCGTCCACGTCCAGGCCGCGAGCGGCGACGTCGGTGGCCACGAGGATTTTCACGCCGCCCTGCTTCAGGCGGTCGATCGCCAGTTTGCGATCCTTCTGATCTTTCTCGCCGTGCAGCACGAACGCTTTGTATTCCTGCGCCACCAGGCGGCCGTAGATACGGTCGGCCATGGCCCGGGTGTTGGTGAACACGATGGCCTTCTGGTAGGTCTCGTTGGCCAACAGCCAGTTGACGATCTGTTCTTTGTGCTGGTTGTGGTCAGCGGTAATGATTTGCTGGCGGGTGGTGTCGTTCAGCTGACTGACTGCGTTGAGCTGCAAGTGCTCAGGGTTGTTCAGGACCTTGGCGATCATCTCGCGCAGGCCCGAACCACCGGTCGTAGCGGAGAACAGCATGGTCTGCTGGCGGCTGGTGCACTCGTCCACCAGACGCTGCACGTCTTCGGCAAACCCCATGTCGAGCATGCGGTCGGCTTCGTCGAGCACCAGCACTTCGACTTCCTTGAGGTCAAGGTTGCCGGCGTTCAGTTGCTCGATCATCCGGCCCGGCGTACCGATCAGGATGTCCGGCACCTTGCGCAGCATGGCGGCCTGGACCTTGAAGTCTTCGCCGCCGGTGATCAGGCCGGACTTGATGAAGGTGAACTGCGAGAAGCGTTCAACTTCTTTCAGGGTCTGCTGGGCCAGTTCGCGGGTCGGCAGCAGGATCAGGGTCTTGATGCTGACGCGGATTTTCGCCGGGCCGATCAGACGGTTGAGGATGGGCAAAACGAATGCAGCGGTTTTGCCGCTACCGGTTTGCGCCGTCACCCGCAGGTCACGCCCCTGGAGCGCCAGCGGGATGGCCGCGGCTTGCACAGGCGTTGGCTCGACAAATTTCAGCTCGGCCACGGCTTTGAGCAGGCGTTCGTGCAGGGCGAATTGGGAAAACACGGGTGCTACCTCGAAGAAATGCAAAAAAACAGCTGCATAGGGTAACGGTTTCGAGCGCTCAGGCCGAGTTTCTTTATACAAATGGCGGTAAACAGTTGGTTTTTTGTTGCCTGATTTTTCTTCAAACGTAATACAAAGCGTCTTAAATGCTCTAATCCCCTCTCGCGCCTTATAGAAGAATCGTTTTCGACCATGGATATCAAACAGCTCTGGACCAACGTCCTGGACCTTTGGGGCGCCCTCGACCAGCACCCGCTCGTGCATTCCAGCCTGTCGCTGTTGTTGCTGCTGGCAATTGCGCTGTTCCTCGGACGGGTGGCGCGCTACCTCATACTGCACGCGGCGAAAATGCTCGGCCGCCAGCCGGCCCTGCACTGGGTCAATGATTTCCTGCAGAACAAGGTGTTCCATCGCCTGGCGCAGATCACGCCTTCGCTGGTGCTCCAGTTCGGTCTCAATCTGGTGCCGGACCTGAGCAAGACCAGTCTGAATTTCCTCGGCAACGTCGCGCTGTCCTTCACCTTGCTGTTTCTGCTGCTGTCGGTCAGCGCCCTGCTCAATGCCCTGCTGGACATCTACGCCCGCACCGAGCACGCGCGCACCCGCTCGATCAAAGGCTATGTGCAACTGGCGAAAATGGTGTTGTACGTGTTTGGCGCGATCGTCATCGTCGCCACGCTGATCGACCGCTCGCCGCTGTTGCTGCTCTCGGGTCTGGGTGCCATGTCGGCGGTGATTCTGCTGGTCTACAAGGACACCCTGCTGTCGTTCGTCGCCAGCGTGCAGTTGACCAGCAACGACATGCTGCGGGTCGGCGACTGGATCGAGATGCCTCAGGTCGGCGCCGATGGCGATGTGGTGGACATCACGCTGCACACGGTCAAGGTGCAGAACTTCGACAAGACCATCGTCTCGATCCCGACCTGGCGCCTGATGTCCGAGTCATTCAAGAACTGGCGCGGCATGCAGGCTTCCGGTGGCCGCCGGATCAAACGCAGTCTGTTCATCGACGCCAGCGGCGTACGCTTTCTGCGTGACGACGAAGAGCTGAAGCTGTCCCAGGTGCACTTGCTCACCGACTACATGACCCGCAAACAGGCCGAACTCAAGGCCTGGAACGAAGCCCAGGGTAACGTCGCGGCCATGTCCGCCAACCGTCGGCGGATGACCAATATCGGCACTTTGCGCGCCTATGCGCTGGCCTACCTGAAGAGTCACCCGGAGATCCAGCCGAACATGACCTGCATGGTGCGCCAGATGCAGACCACGGCCCAGGGCATTCCACTGGAAATCTACTGCTTCACCCGCACCACGGCGTGGGCCGACTACGAGCGGATCCAGGGGGATATTTTCGACTACCTGCTGGCGGTGCTGCCGGAGTTTGGGTTGAACCTGTATCAGCAGCCCAGCGGATCGGATTTGCGTGCGGGGATATTGCCGGCGGTGCTGGGAGCGAGCCATTTTCCCGAAGCTGAAAAACGCAGGGTGTAACCCCACAAAAAACAAATGTGGGAGCGAGCCTGCTCGCGATGAGGGCGTGTCAGTCAACATATGTGTCGTCTGACTGTCCGCTATCGCGAGCAAGCTCGCTCCCACAGGGGGTACATCGTTTTCAGAATTTGCGGATTACTTCACCTGCCGCTGCGGCGCCTTGTGCACCATGGTGTAGGCGTAGTCCACGCCCATGCCGTAGGCGCCACTGTGTTCCAGCACCAGTTCCATCACCGCTTCGTAAGTATCCTTGTGCGCCCAGTCACGCTGGTATTCGAGCAACACTTGCTGCCAGGTCACCGGTACCGCGCCGGCCTGAATCATCCGTTGCACCGACATGTCGTGGGCTTCCTTGCTGGTGCCGCCGGAGGCGTCGGTGACGATGTACACCTCGTAGCCTTCAGCCAGGGCTTCCAACGCAGGGAAGGTCAGGCAGACCTCGGTCCACAGCGCGGCAATGATCAGCTTCTTGCGACCGGTGGCTTTCACCGCGTCTACCAGTGCCTTGTCTTCCCAGGAGTTCATCGAGGTGCGCTCGATCGGCTTTTGCTCCGGGTGCACTGCCAGCAATTCGGGCCAGATGTAACCGCTGAAGCTTTCGGTTTCGACCGAGGTGTAGATAGTCGGTACGTTGAAGATCTTCGCCGCCTTGGCCAGGCCCACGGTGTTGTTCTTCAGGGTCTGGCGGTCGATGGACTGCACGCCGAAAGCCATTTGCGGCTGGTGGTCGATCAGGATCAGGGCGGAGTTGGTAGGGTTGAGCAGTTCACGAATAGACATGGCGCGTTCCTTTTGATGTCGATACTTCGAATGGATAAGGGGTTAGTCGACCTTGCCTTCAGCGGCGTTGTTGTCGGCTTGGATGTCACTTTAGGGGCTGGCGATAAAAGGGACAATTACCTAAAATCGAGAATCATTGATTCTAAAATAGGGACAATATGGATCGCATCGAATGCATGCGCGCCTTCGTCGTCACGGTCGGCGAGAACGGCTTCGCCGCAGCCGCCCGGGCCATGGACGTGCCGCGCTCGAAAGTCAGCAAACAGATTCAGGCGCTGGAAGAAGCCATCGGTGTGCAATTGCTGCAACGCACCACCCGCAGCCTGCACCTGACCGAGGCCGGGGCCGAGTATTTCGATGCAGCACGAGAGGTGTTGGCGGCACTGGACGAGGCCGAGCAACGCGCCCGTGACGGCATCGGCGAGTTACGCGGTGTGTTGCGGGTCAATGCGCCGATGTCGTTCGGTCTTCGGCGGTTGGGGCCGTTGATTCCGCTGTTTCATGAACAGCACCCGAACATCGAGCTGCAACTGGTGCTCAGCGACCAGCAGGTCGACCCCGTGCGGGGTGGGTTTGACGTGACCATCCGCATCGCCAGCATGCCCGACTCGACGATGATCGCCCGGCAACTGGCGCCCGCACCGCGCATCATGGTGGCGTCCCCTGCTTATCTCGAGCGCGCGGGCGTTCCGCAGACTCCGCAGGATCTGCGCGCCCATCAATGTTTGAACTACGGGTATCTGCAGAGCGGTGTCAGCCTGCAACTGTGCAATGGCAGGGAAACCCAACGGGTGAACGTCACCGGCCCACTGCACGCCAACAACGGCGACCTGCTCGCCCAGGCCGCCGAAGCCGGCATGGGCATCGCCCTGCTGCCCGACTTCATCGTCGAAGATGCGCTGGCGGCCGGGCGGCTGGTGCCAGTGCTGTGCGAATGGCAGGCTCCGGCGATCACTATCAATGCGGTGTATTCGTCGGCGCGGCGGGTGCCGCAGAAGACCCGGGCGTTTATCGAGTTTCTGGTGGGGCAATTGGCGCCGAAGTGATTTTCGGAGATCACACAATCCCTTGTAGGAGCGAGCCTGCTCGCGATAGCGGAGTGTCAGTCGACGATGATGTTGCCTGATCCACCGCAATCGCGAGCAGGCTCGCTCCTACAGGGATATCGGGTTCCCCAGGGTTTAGTGAACGGTCAAAGGCTTGCGTATACCCAACCGACTGATCCACACCGCCAGCAAAATCACTGAACCGCCGAGCAACAACCGCCCCAGTTCTTCATGCTGGTTCCAGATCAACAGATTGATCAGCAACCCCACCGGCACATGCAGGTTGTTCATCACCGCCAGGGTCCCGCCATTGACCAGGCACGCCCCCTTGTTCCACCAGTAGAGCCCCAAAGCGGTCGAGACCAGGCCGAGGAACAGCAGCACGCCCCATTGCAGCGGCGCTTCAGGCAGGAAGTTCTGTTTGCCGAACAATAGAAACGCCGGCAGCGCCACGGCCAGTGCACCGAGGTAGAAGTAGCCGAAGCGACGGTAATGCGGCAGGTCGCTCGGGTGGCGCGCGACCAGGTGTTTGTAGAGCACCTGGCCGGCGGCGTAGGTG
>NZ_JBFUHY010000081.1:0-20886 GCF_056402155.1 Pseudomonas sp. P4_C1 | reverse complement strand
GGATGGAAGTGTACGCCGGGGAAAAAGCGACCCAGGTTTACGATCAGGACACCTGGCTGCCTCAGGAAACCCTGGACGCGGTCAAGGATTACGTGGTTTCCATCAAGGGCCCGCTGACCACCCCGGTCGGTGGCGGCATCCGTTCCCTGAACGTAGCCCTGCGCCAGCAACTCGACCTGTACGTCTGCCTGCGCCCGGTGCGCTGGTTCGAAGGCGTGCCGAGCCCGGTCAAGAAGCCGGGCGATGTCGACATGACCATCTTCCGTGAGAACTCCGAAGACATCTACGCCGGCATCGAGTGGAAGGCCGGTACGCCGGAAGCCACCAAGGTCATCAAGTTCCTTAAAGAAGAAATGGGCGTGACCAAGATCCGTTTCGACGAAAACTGCGGCATCGGCGTCAAGCCAGTATCCCTGCAAGGCACCAAGCGTCTGGCGCGCAAGGCCCTGCAATATGTGGTCGACAATGACCGCGATTCGCTGACCATCGTGCACAAAGGCAACATCATGAAGTTCACCGAAGGTGCCTTCAAGGAATGGGCCTACGAAGTGGCGGCTGAAGAGTTCGGCGCGACCCTGCTCGACGGCGGTCCGTGGATGCAGTTCAAGAACCCGAAAACCGGCAAGAACGTCATCGTCAAGGATGCGATCGCCGACGCCATGCTCCAGCAGATCCTGCTGCGCCCGGCCGAGTACGATGTGATCGCCACCCTGAACCTGAACGGCGACTACCTCTCCGACGCCCTGGCGGCGGAAGTGGGCGGTATCGGTATCGCGCCGGGTGCCAACCTGTCCGACACCGTGGCCATGTTCGAAGCCACCCACGGTACTGCACCGAAGTACGCCGGCAAGGACCAGGTCAACCCCGGTTCGCTGATCCTCTCCGCTGAAATGATGCTGCGCCACATGGGCTGGACCGAAGCAGCCGATCTGATCATCAAGGGCACCAACGGCGCGATTTCCGCCAAGACCGTGACCTATGACTTCGAACGTCTGATGGACGGCGCCAAGCTGGTGTCGTCTTCCGGCTTCGGTGATGCGCTTATCTCGCACATGTAAGAAAACGCAGGCACACAAAAACCGCCTGATTCAAGAATTTGAGTCAGGCGGTTTTTTTATGGCGGGATGACGGTGTGGTCTTACGCCGTAACGGTCTGTTGCGGGGCGGATGCCGTCGCTTTCGAGGCATCCACCGGGTTGCCGATGTTGACCGCGTGCAGGCCTTTGGGGCCCTGGATTATGTCGAATACGACAGCTTGCCCGGCTTTCAGGGTTTTATAACCTTCCATCTGGATGGCGGAGTAGTGGGCAAACAGATCTTCTGTCTTGCCGTCCTCGACGATGAAACCGTAACCCTTGGCGTTGTTGAACCATTTGACCTTGCCGCTGACCTTGCCGCCTGACATACCCAACTCCCTCTGCAACAGACTCCATCACTGGAGTATCATCCAGTACATCCGCAGTCGAATCTGTAAATAAGATTGACTCYGCGGACCTTTTTTACCCACTGTGGGCTCTATTGGTTGTAACACCGTTTTGCCGATAGTCAAGCTGACCGGGCAGTCGGAGTTGAAAACGCTGATAGCCGCCCCCACCACTGTATTTGAACAACTGACGAACCTTTCTTTCCATGCATGCAATCAGCCAGATTCGACTAACATTCAATCAGGATCGCCCTGATTTACACGACGACGATTCCACAGGCATTGCTGTTCAGGAGGCAAAGCCTGCACTGCAGGCGCCGCCGATGTACAAGGTGGTTTTGTTCAACGATGACTACACACCGATGGATTTCGTGGTCGAAGTGCTCGAGGTGTTTTTTAACCTGAATCGCGAGCTGGCGACCAAGGTCATGCTGGCCGTCCACACAGAAGGGCGGGCAGTATGTGGAGTGTTTACCCGCGACATCGCCGAGACCAAGGCCATGCAGGTCAACCAGTACGCCAGGGAAAGCCAGCATCCGCTACTCTGTGAAATCGAGAAGGACGGTTAATCGCCGACCACTTGGGTATGAGGTGAAGCTATGTTAAACCGCGAGCTCGAAGTCACCCTCAATCTTGCCTTCAAGGAAGCCCGTTCGAAGCGTCATGAGTTCATGACCGTCGAACACCTCTTGCTGGCCCTATTGGACAATGAGGCTGCCGCCACCGTTTTGCGTGCGTGCGGCGCAAACCTCGACAAACTCAAGCATGACCTGCAGGAGTTCATCGACTCCACCACGCCATTGATCCCCGTGCATGACGAGGATCGCGAAACCCAGCCAACCCTGGGCTTCCAGCGTGTCCTGCAGCGTGCTGTGTTTCACGTACAGAGCTCGGGCAAACGCGAAGTGACCGGTGCCAACGTGCTGGTCGCGATCTTCAGTGAGCAAGAGAGTCAGGCGGTGTTCCTGCTGAAACAGCAGAGCGTTGCCCGTATAGATGTCGTCAACTACATCGCCCATGGCATTTCCAAGGTGCCGGGGCATGGCGATCACTCTGAAGGTGAGCAAGATATGCAAGACGACGAGGGTGGTGAGTCTTCTTCCTCGGGCAATCCCCTGGATGCTTATGCCAGCAACCTCAATGAGCTGGCGCGCCAGGGTCGTATCGATCCGTTGGTGGGGCGTGAGCTGGAGGTCGAGCGTGTCGCGCAGATTCTCGCGCGCCGGCGCAAAAACAATCCGCTGCTGGTGGGCGAGGCGGGCGTGGGTAAAACCGCGATTGCCGAAGGCCTGGCCAAGCGCATTGTCGACAACCAGGTGCCGGACCTGCTGGCCAACAGCGTGGTTTACTCCCTTGACCTGGGTGCCTTGCTGGCCGGTACCAAGTACCGTGGCGATTTCGAGAAGCGCTTCAAGGCGTTGCTCAATGAATTGAAAAAACGTCCGCAGGCGATCCTGTTCATCGACGAGATCCACACCATCATTGGTGCCGGTGCCGCGTCCGGTGGTGTCATGGATGCCTCGAACCTGCTCAAGCCGCTGCTGTCCTCGGGTGATATCCGGTGCATCGGTTCGACCACCTTCCAGGAATTTCGCGGCATCTTCGAGAAGGACCGTGCCTTGGCCCGGCGCTTCCAGAAGGTCGATGTGTCGGAGCCTTCCGTGGAAGACACCATCGGTATCCTGCGCGGTCTAAAGGGGCGCTTCGAACAGCATCACAACATCGAGTACAGCGATGAAGCCCTGCGCGCCGCCGCCGAACTGGCTTCGCGCTATATCAACGACCGGCATATGCCGGACAAGGCGATCGACGTGATCGACGAGGCGGGTGCCTACCAGCGCCTGCAACCGGTCGAGATGCGCGTTAAACGCATCGAAGTGCCTCAGGTCGAGGACATCGTCGCGAAAATCGCGCGGATTCCGCCCAAGCACGTCACCAGTTCCGACAAGGAGCTGCTGCGTAACCTCGAGCGTGACCTGAAATTGACCGTGTTCGGTCAGGATGCCGCGATCGACTCGCTGGCAACCGCGATCAAGCTGTCCCGTGCCGGCCTCAAGTCCCCTGACAAGCCTGTCGGTTCGTTCCTGTTCGCAGGGCCGACCGGTGTCGGTAAAACCGAAGCGGCGCGTCAGTTGGCCAAGGCGTTGGGTGTCGAGTTGATTCGTTTCGACATGTCCGAGTACATGGAGCGCCACACCGTATCGCGTCTGATCGGTGCGCCTCCAGGGTATGTCGGATTCGATCAGGGTGGTCTGCTGACCGAAGCCATCACCAAGCAGCCACACTGCGTRCTGTTGCTCGATGAGATCGAGAAGGCGCATCCGGAAGTCTTCAACTTGCTGCTGCAGGTCATGGATCACGGTACGTTGACCGATAACAACGGACGCAAGGCGGATTTCCGTAACGTGATCGTCATCATGACGACCAACGCCGGTGCCGAAACCGCAGCCCGCGCTTCGATCGGTTTCACCTATCAGGATCACTCGTCCGATGCGATGGAAGTGATCAAGAAGAGCTTCACGCCGGAATTCCGCAACCGTCTGGACACCATCATCCAGTTTGGTCGCCTCAGCCATGAGGTCATCAAGAGCGTGGTGGACAAGTTCCTTACCGAGCTTCAGGCGCAGCTGGAAGACAAGCGAGTGTTGCTGGAAGTCACCGATGCGGCCCGCAACTGGCTGGCCGAAGGTGGCTACGACGCGGCAATGGGTGCTCGCCCAATGGCTCGCCTGATCCAGGACAAGATCAAGCGTCCGCTGGCGGAGGAGATTCTCTTTGGCGAACTGGCCGAACATGGCGGTGTGGTGCACATCGACATCAAGGACGGCGAGCTGACCTTCGAGTTCGAGACCACGGCCGAGATGGCCTGACGTTCAGAAGCAAAACAAAAAGGCGCCGGGAGGCGCCTTTTTGTTGTCTGCAAAATGCACATCAAACCCTGTGGGAGCAAGCTCGCTCCCACAGGGTTTTGTGTTGTGGTCGCTAAATCGCAGACAAACAAAAACGCCCGGCATGAGCCGGGCGTCTTGTATTGACCTGATTAGCGAGCGCGGTAAGTGATGCGCCCTTTGCTCAAGTCATAGGGCGTCAGCTCGACGCGCACTTTGTCGCCGGTAAGAATGCGGATGTAGTTCTTGCGCATCTTGCCGGAGATGTGCGCGGTTACGACGTGCCCATTTTCCAACTCCACACGAAACATGGTGTTGGGCAGGGTGTCGACGACAGTGCCTTCCATTTCGAAGCTGTCTTCTTTCGACATGCAGTAAAGCCCTCGGTGTCCAATGAATGGCCCGGTGCAACTGCGCCAGGCAAAAGCGGCGTGCATTGTGCCCGAAAAGTGGGGTTTAAGCCAAGGGGTTTAGGGCTGGCTCTAGTTTAGAACCACCCAGCGCTGATTAATCAGCAACTCAATGGGGCGATATTGAGTCTTGTAGTTCATCTTTTTGCAGTTTTTGATCCAGTAGCCGAGGTAGACCGCCTCCAGCCCGAGCCGGCTGGCCTCGGCGATTTGCCAGAGGATTGCGTAGCGCCCAAGGCTGCGACGCTCTTCGGCGGGCTCGTAGAAGGTGTAGACCGCCGAAAGACCGTTCGGCAGTAAATCGGTGACGGCGACGGCCAGCAGCCGGCCGTTCAGGCGAAACTCATAAAAGCGTGAAAACGGCAGGTCCCGCACCAGGAATGTCGAAAACTGGTCGCGACTTGGCGGGTACATGTCGCCATCGGCGTGACGCTGTTCGATATAGCGCTGGTAAAGGTCGAAGTACTCTTCGTTGAAGCCGGGCCTGGCGGGACGCACCTGCAAATCCGCGTTGCGCTTGAAGATGCGTTTCTGTTGCCGGTTGGGCGTGAACTGTCCCACGGGAATACGCGCCGGAACGCACGCATTGCAATTCTGGCAATGCGGCCGGTAGAGATGGTCGCCACTGCGACGAAACCCCATCTCCGACAGGTCTGCATAGACATGCACATCCATGGGCTGACTAGGGTCGAGGAACAGGGTTGTGGCCTGCTCATCGGGCAGATAACTGCAAGAGTGCGGCTGAGTGGCATAGAACTTCAAACGCGCCAACTCGGTCATGATCAACCCTCGGGATAATGCTTTTGAATAAGTGTAAGCCACACGGGAGAAAGTCGCTCAGCAAACCCAGGTGGCGGTGTTGGCTTGGTCCAGGTGCCTGGCCAGATAGCTGGCAAATTCACGGCGAGGAATGGCGCGGGCGCCCAGGCTGTGCAGGTGGTCGGTGGGCATCTGGCAGTCGATCAGCACAAACCCCGAGTCTTTCAGATGCCGCACCAAGGTGGCAAAACCGAATTTCGAAGCGTTGTCGGCGAGGCTGAACATGGACTCGCCGAAAAACAGCTGGCCCATTGCCAGGCCATACAACCCGCCGACCAGTTCGTCTCCGTCCCACACTTCCACCGAGTGGGCGTGTCCGCGCCTGTGCAACTCGATATAAGCGTCCTGCATGGCCTCGGTGATCCAGGTGCCGTCGGCGTAATCCCGGGGCGCGGCACAGGCGCGGATAACGGCGGCGAAGTCCTGGTCAAAGGTCACTTGATAGCGTTGCTGGCGCAGCAGTTTGTTCAGGCTGCGTGAGACGTGCAATTCGTCGGGAAACAGAACCGTGCGCGGATCCGGAGACCACCAGAGAATCGGCTGGCCTTCGGAAAACCAAGGGAAGCAGCCGTGGCGATAAGCCGAGACCAGCCGATCGGCGGACAGATCGCCACCGGCAGCCAGCAGCCCGTTGGGGTCGCGCATGGCCTTTTCCAGCGGTGGGAAATGCAAGGTATTGCGTTGTAACCAAGTCAGCATGGCATCCGGGCTTGCAGAAGGGGAGGGCAGTGGCGGGTGTTGGCCCGCCGTAAAGTGTGCCTTCAAACGGCAGGAATGTCGTCGAGGTATTTTTCGGCGTCCAGCGCCGCCATGCAACCGGCCCCGGCAGACGTAACGGCCTGGCGATAAACGTGGTCGGCCACGTCACCGGCGGCAAACACACCGGCAATCGCCGTAGCGGTGGCATCGCCTTCGCTGCCACCCTTGACCAGCAGATACCCGTCGCGCATCTCCAGTTGGCCCGTGAACAGGTCGGTGTTGGGTTTATGGCCGATGGCGATAAACACCCCGGCCAGTGGCAGTTCCCTGGTTTCGCCGGTGTGGCTGTCCCGCAGGCGGGCGCCGGTCACGCCGCTGGCATCGCCGAGCACTTCGTCCAGATTCTGGTTCCAGTGCAGGCGGATATTGCCGTTGGCGGCCTTTTCGAAGAGTTTGTCCTGGAGGATCTTCTCCGAGCGCAGCTTGTCGCGTCGATGGATAAGGTGCACTTCCTTGGCGATGTTCGACAGGTACAAAGCTTCCTCGACCGCCGTATTACCGCCGCCGACCACCGCAACCACCTGATTGCGATAGAAAAATCCATCGCATGTCGCGCACGCCGAAACCCCTTTGCCAGCAAACCTTTCTTCCGATGGCAAACCCAGGTATTGCGCAGAAGCGCCGGTGGCAATGATCAGTGCGTCGCAGGTGTAAGTTGCGCCATCGCCGATCAGTTCGAACGGCCGTTGTTGCAACTTGGCGGTATGGATGTAGTCGTAAATGATCTCGGTGGCAAAGCGCTCGGCGTGTTTTTGCATGCGGTCCATCAGCACCGGTCCGGTCAGGCCTTCGACGTCGCCTGGCCAGTTGTCGACTTCGACGGTGGTGGTGAGCTGGCCACCTGCCTGTATGCCAGTAATGACAACGGGCTTGAGGTTGGCGCGGGCGGCATAAACGGCTGCGCTGTAACCGGCAGGGCCGGAGCCCAGGATAATCAGGCGTGAATGCTTCGCTTCGCTCATAAAAACACCTCATAAGCCTTTGTCACAAAAGAGAATGCATGCTCAAATTGAGCGGCATGTCATGCGCTGTTGACTATGCTACACCCAAGGGGCTCAAGCATGGCGTCGTGCGTACAAACCCGTACAATGCCCTGCGTGTTACCTATATTCATTGCGCGCCGTGTTTATAAAAACCGGGGCACAGTGTTAAAAGTAGTCCCGGTAACACGTGTTAACTTTTTTACCTGCCTGGATTGGGCAGTTTTCGGCAGTTTTTATAGTCATTCAACAGATGGACGCGCCCATGGCGCAGGAAAAGAAGCGTTTTGAAGAAATCCACCGCAGCACCTAAACCAGCCGTCGTTCCGCTCTGGCGCCAGCACTTGCACTACCGACTCAAGGAAGGTGCGCTGATCGCCATCGGTGCCTTGTGCCTGTTCCTGATGATGGCCTTGTTGACCTATGGCAAGGATGATCCGGGCTGGAGTCATAACAGCAAGATCGACGACGTGCAGAACTTCGGCGGTCCAGCGGGCTCCTACAGCGCCGATATCCTGTTCATGGTGCTGGGTTACTTCGCCTACATCTTCCCGTTGCTGCTGGCGATCAAGGCGTACCAGATCTTCCGTCAGCGTCACGAACCGTGGCAGTGGAGTGGCTGGCTGTTTTCCTGGCGCCTGATCGGTCTGGTGTTCCTGGTGCTGTCGGGCGCCGCTCTGGCCCATATCCATTTCCATGCCGCGACCGGTCTGCCGGCCGGTGCGGGCGGTGCGCTGGGCGAAAGCCTCGGCGACCTGGCCAGGAACGCCCTGAATATCCAGGGCAGTACGCTGCTGTTCATTGCGTTGTTCCTGTTCGGCCTGACCGTGTTTACCGACCTGTCGTGGTTCAGGGTGATGGACATCACCGGCAAGATCACCCTCGACCTGTTCGAACTGTTCCAGGGCGCGGCCAATCGCTGGTGGGCGGCCCGTACCGAGCGCAAGCAACTGGTCGCACAGCTGCGTGAAGTCGACGACCGTATGGATGAAGTGGTCGCGCCGACCGTCACCGACAAGCGCGAGCAGGCCAAGGTCAAGGAGCGGTTGATCGAGCGTGAGCAAGCCCTGAGCAAGCACATGTCCGAGCGCGAGAAGCAGGTGCCACCGGTGATTGCACCCGCGCCGCCAAAGCCTGCCGCACCGAGCAAGCGCGTCGAAAAAGAGAAGCAGACGCCGCTGTTCGTCGACAGCGCCGTCGAAGGCACCTTGCCGCCGATCTCGATTCTCGATCCGGCGGAAAAGAAACAGCTCAATTACTCGCCTGAATCCCTGGCGGCGGTTGGCCACCTGCTGGAAATCAAGCTCAAGGAATTCGGCGTTGAAGTTACAGTGGACTCGATTCACCCGGGGCCGGTGATTACCCGTTACGAAATCCAGCCGGCGGCCGGCGTCAAGGTCAGCCGCATTTCCAACCTGGCCAAAGACCTGGCCCGTTCCCTGGCCGTGACCAGCGTGCGCGTGGTGGAAGTGATTCCGGGCAAGACCACCGTCGGTATCGAGATTCCCAACGAAGACCGGCAGATCGTGCGCTTCTCCGAGGTGTTGTCGACCCCCGAGTACGACAACTTCAAATCCCCGGTCACCCTGGCCCTGGGCCACGACATCGGCGGAAAGCCGGTCATCACTGACCTGGCGAAAATGCCGCACTTGCTGGTGGCCGGTACCACCGGTTCCGGTAAGTCGGTGGGTGTGAACGCGATGATCCTGTCGATCCTGTTCAAGTCCGGCCCGGAAGACGCCAAGCTGATCATGATCGACCCGAAAATGCTGGAACTGTCGATCTACGAAGGCATTCCGCACCTGCTGTGCCCGGTGGTCACCGACATGAAGGACGCCGCCAACGCCCTGCGCTGGAGCGTTGCCGAGATGGAGCGGCGCTACAAGCTGATGGCCAAGATGGGCGTGCGAAACCTGTCGGGCTTCAACGCCAAGGTCAAGGAAGCCCAGGACGCCGGCGAGCCGTTGAGCGATCCGCTGTACAAGCGCGAAAGCATCCACGACGAAGCGCCGCTCCTGCAAAAGCTGCCGACCATTGTGGTCGTAGTCGACGAATTCGCCGACATGATGATGATCGTCGGCAAAAAGGTTGAAGAACTGATCGCCCGTATCGCCCAGAAGGCGCGGGCGGCCGGTATCCACCTGATTCTTGCGACCCAGCGTCCGTCGGTAGACGTGATCACCGGTCTGATCAAGGCCAACATCCCGACCCGTATGGCGTTCCAGGTGTCGAGCAAGATCGACTCGCGGACCATCATCGACCAGGGCGGTGCCGAACAGCTGCTGGGCCACGGTGACATGTTGTACATGCCGCCGGGTACCAGCCTGCCGATTCGTGTTCACGGTGCATTCGTGTCCGACGATGAGGTTCATCGCGTGGTGGAAGCCTGGAAGCTGCGGGGCGCGCCGGAATACAACGACGACATCCTCAATGGCGTCGAAGAGGCGGGCAGCGGCTTCGAAGGCAGCAGCGGTGGCGGCGACGGAGACGATCCAGAGGCCGACGCGCTGTACGACGAAGCGGTCCAGTTCGTGCTGGAAAGTCGTCGCGCCTCCATTTCCGCGGTCCAGCGCAAGCTGAAGATCGGCTACAACCGCGCCGCGCGCATGATCGAAGCCATGGAAATGGCCGGGGTCGTGACGTCCATGAACACCAACGGTTCGCGTGAAGTCCTGGCCCCGGGCCCGGTGCGCGACTGACCCGAGTATGAAAAGGGTGGTGCCTTTGGCGCCGCCCGAACTCCCACGAATGTTATGAGGACTCCCATGCGTCTGATCCGCATGTTGTTGCTGCCGGTACTGGCTCTGACCACGCTTTCGGCCCACGCCGATGACAAGGACGTGGCACGCCTGACCCAACTGCTGGAAAAATCCCAGACCCTGACTGCACGTTTCTCGCAACTGACCCTTGATGGCACCGGCACCCAGTTGCAGGAAACCGCTGGCGAGATGTCGCTGCAGCGTCCGGGCCTGTTCTACTGGCACACCGATGCGCCGGCCGAGCAGACCATGATCTCCGATGGTAAGAAAGTCACCCTGTGGGACCCGGACCTGGAACAGGCCACCATCAAGAAGCTTGACCAGCGCCTGACCCAGACCCCAGCGTTGCTGCTGTCCGGTGACGTGTCCAAGATCAGCCAGAGCTTCGACATCAGCGCCAAGGAAGCCGGCGGCGTGATCGATTTCACCCTGAAGCCGAAAACCAAGGACACCCTGTTTGACAGCCTGCGCCTGTCGTTCCGCAACGGTCTGGTCAACGACATGCAGTTGATCGACAGCGTTGGTCAGCGCACCAATATCCTGTTCACCGGGGTGAAGGCCAACGAGCCGATCCCGGCGTCCAAGTTCAAGTTCGATATCCCGAAAGGGGCGGACGTGATCCAGGAGTAACACGCAAACCCCTGTAGGAGCGAGCCTGCTCGCGATGGACTCAAGAACACCGCTGGGTGTCAGGCTGCCAACGTTATCGTTGACGTCCATCGCGAGCAGGCTCGCTCCTACAGGGGGTGCGATGTTCAATTGAGGTTTCAGAGATAGTCATGGACCTGTTTCGCAGCGCCCCCATCGCCCAGCCCTTGGCCGCCCGCCTGCGTGCGGCCAATCTGGACGAGTACGTCGGTCAGGAACACGTGCTCGCTCGCGGCAAGCCCTTGCGCGAGGCGCTGGAGCAGGGTGTCCTGCATTCGATGATTTTCTGGGGTCCGCCCGGCGTGGGCAAAACCACCCTGGCGCGATTGCTCGCGGAAGTCTCGGATGCGCACTTCGAAACGGTCTCGGCGGTATTGGCCGGGGTCAAGGAGATCCGCCAGTCGGTGGAAATCGCCAAGCAGCAGGCCGCGCAGTACGGCCGCCGCACCATTCTGTTCGTCGACGAAGTGCATCGCTTCAACAAGTCCCAGCAGGATGCGTTCCTGCCGTACGTTGAAGACGGCACACTGATTTTCATCGGCGCGACCACGGAAAACCCTTCGTTTGAACTCAATAACGCCTTGCTCTCCCGGGCGCGTGTCTATGTGCTCAAGAGCCTCGACGAAGCGGCCCTGCGCAAACTGGTGCAGCGCGCGCTGACCGAAGAACGTGGCCTGGGCAAGCGCAACCTGACCCTCAGCGACGAAGGCTTCCAGATGCTGTTGTCGGCCGCCGATGGCGATGGCCGGCGCCTGCTCAACCTGCTGGAAAACGCCTCGGACCTCGCCGAAGACAACAGCGAAATCGGCACCGAGCTCCTGCAAAGCCTGCTCGGCGATACCCGCAGGCGGTTCGACAAGGGCGGCGAAGCGTTCTACGACCAGATTTCCGCGCTGCATAAATCGGTGCGCGGTTCCAACCCCGACGGAGCCTTGTATTGGTTCGCGCGGATGATCGACGGCGGTTGCGACCCCTTGTACCTTGCCCGGCGAGTGGTGCGTATGGCCAGCGAAGACATCGGCAATGCCGACCCACGCGCCCTGAGCCTGTGCCTGGCGGCCTGGGAAGTGCAGGAGCGCCTCGGCAGCCCCGAAGGCGAACTGGCGGTGGCCCAGGCCATCACCTATCTGGCCTGTGCGCCGAAAAGCAACGCGGTCTATATGGGCTTCAAGACCGCACTGCGCGCCGCCGCCGAGCACGGCTCGCTGGAAGTGCCGCTGCACCTGCGCAACGCACCGACCAAGCTGATGAAGCAATTGGGCTACGGCGATGAATACCGCTATGCCCACGATGAGCCGGACGCCTACGCCGCCGGAGAAGACTATTTCCCGGAAGAACTCGACCCGATCCCGTTCTATCAGCCCGTGCCCCGTGGCCTGGAATTGAAGATCGGCGAAAAGCTCAATCACCTGGCGAAACTCGACCGTTCAAGCCCCCGGCAGCGGAGAAAATAGTGCTTCCAGCGATCGTTGCGGTTTCCGTCGGCGGGATGGCCGGTACGCTGTTGCGCTTTGCCGCGGGCAACTGGATCAACGCGAATTGGCCACGGCACTTCTATACCGCGACGCTGGCCGTTAATATCGTGGGCTGTTTGCTGATCGGTGTTCTATACGGTCTGTTTTTGATACGCCCGGAGGTGCCTTTTGAGATTCGCGCCGGGTTGATCGTTGGCTTCCTCGGGGGGCTGACGACTTTTTCATCCTTTTCACTGGATACGGTGCGCCTGCTGGAAAGCGGGCAGGTGCCGCTGGCCCTGGGCTATGCGGCGCTCAGCGTATTCGGCGGGCTGCTTGCAACCTGGGCCGGCCTGTCCTTGACCAAACTTTGATAAACGAGAAACCGACATGCTCGATTCCAAACTGTTACGTAGCAACCTTCAGGACGTAGCGGACCGCCTGGCATCCCGTGGCTATGCCCTGGATGTTGCGCGCATCGAAGCGCTGGAAGAACAGCGCAAGACCGTCCAGACCCGCACCGAAGCACTGCAGGCTGAACGTAATGCGCGTTCCAAATCCATCGGTCAGGCCAAGCAGCGCGGCGAAGACATCGCGCCGCTGATGGCGGACGTCGAGCGCATGGCGGGCGAATTGAGCACCGGCAAAGTCGAACTGGACGCGATCCAGAGCGAACTGGACTCGATCCTGCTGGGTATCCCCAACCTGCCGCACGAATCGGTGCCGGTCGGCGAAGACGAAGACGGCAACGTCGAAGTGCGCCGCTGGGGCACGCCGACGGCCTTCGATTTCCCGGTTCAGGACCACGTGGCCCTGGGCGAGAAGTTCGGCTGGCTGGACTTTGAAACCGCCGCCAAGCTGTCCGGCGCCCGTTTTGCCCTGCTGCGCGGCCCGATTGCCCGTCTGCACCGTGCCCTGGCGCAGTTCATGATCAACCTGCACGTCACCGAGCACGGCTACGAAGAGGCCTATACGCCTTATCTGGTCCAGGCACCGGCGCTGCAAGGCACCGGTCAACTGCCGAAGTTCGAAGAAGACCTGTTCAAGATCGCGCGCGAAGGCGAAGCCGACCTGTATCTGATCCCGACCGCCGAAGTGTCGCTGACCAACATCGTCGCCGGCGAAATCGTCGATTCGAAACTGCTGCCGATCAAGTTCGTTGCCCACACCCCGTGCTTTCGTAGCGAAGCCGGCGCGTCGGGTCGTGACACCCGCGGCATGATCCGCCAGCACCAGTTCGACAAGGTCGAGATGGTGCAGATCGTCGAGCCGTCGCAGTCGATGGAAGCGCTGGAAGGCCTGACCGCCAACGCCGAGAAAGTCCTGCAACTGCTGGAACTGCCTTACCGCACCCTGGCCCTGTGCACCGGCGACATGGGCTTCAGCGCGGTCAAGACCTACGACCTGGAAGTGTGGATCCCGAGCCAGGACAAGTACCGCGAAATCTCGTCGTGCTCCAACTGCGGCGACTTCCAGGCCCGTCGCATGCAAGCGCGTTTCCGCAACCCGGAAACCGGCAAGCCGGAACTGGTGCACACCCTGAACGGCTCCGGTCTTGCAGTCGGTCGTACCCTGGTGGCGGTGCTGGAGAACTATCAGCAGGCCGACGGTTCGATCCGTGTGCCTGAGGTCCTGAAGCCGTACATGGGTGGCCTCGAGGTCATCGGTTAAATGAACTATCTGCCGCTGTTTCACAACCTTCGCGGCAGTCGTGTGTTGGTCGTCGGTGGAGGGGAGATTGCCTTGCGCAAATCCCGCCTGCTGGCCGATGCCGGTGCGCTGCTGCGGGTGGTTGCACCTGAAATCGAAGCACAACTGCGCGAACTGGTTGCCGGTAGCGGTGGCGAGTGCCTGTTGCGCGGCTACACCGAAACGGACCTGGACGGTTGCGGGCTGATCATTGCCGCCACCGACGACGAAGCGCTGAACGCACAAGTCTCCGCCGATGCCCATCGGCGTTGCGTGCCGGTCAACGTGGTGGACGCGCCAGCCCTGTGCAGCGTGATCTTCCCTGCCATCGTCGACCGTTCGCCACTGATCATCGCGGTGTCCAGCGGCGGCGATGCGCCGGTGCTGGCACGTCTGATCCGCGCCAAGATCGAAACCTGGATTCCTTCCACCTACGGTCACCTGGCTGGTCTGGCGGCGCGTTTTCGTCATCAGGTCAAAGGCCTGTTTCCGGATGTACAGCAGCGTCGGGCGTTCTGGGAAGATGTTTTCCAGGGACCGATTGCCGACCGCCAGCTGGCCGGGCAGGGCGCTGAAGCCGAGCGCTTGTTGCAGGCGAAGATTGATGGCCAAGCGCCGGTGGCAACCGGCGAAGTCTATCTGGTGGGCGCGGGGCCGGGCGATCCCGACCTGTTGACCTTCCGCGCCTTGCGTTTGATGCAGCAAGCCGACGTAGTGTTATACGACCGCCTGGTGGCGCCGGCGATTATCGAACTGTGCCGTCGCGACGCCGAGCGGGTTTACGTTGGCAAACGTCGCGCCGATCACGCGGTGCCGCAGGATCAGATCAATCAGCAATTGGTGGATCTGGCCAGGCAAGGCAAGCGTGTGGTGCGATTGAAGGGCGGCGATCCGTTCATCTTCGGTCGTGGTGGTGAAGAGATCGAAGAACTGGCGGCCCAGGGCATCCCGTTCCAGGTGGTGCCGGGGATCACGGCGGCCAGCGGTTGCGCGGCCTACGCCGGGATTCCGCTGACTCACCGTGATTATGCGCAGTCGGTGCGCTTTGTCACCGGGCACCTGAAGGACGGTTCCACCGATTTGCCCTGGGCCGATCTGGTGGCCCCGGCGCAAACCCTGGTGTTCTACATGGGGCTGGTGGGCTTGCCGATCATCTGCGAACAGTTGATCAAGCATGGTCGCGGTGCCGATACCCCGGCAGCGTTGATCCAGCAGGGCACCACGGTCAACCAGCGGGTGTTTACCGGCACCCTGGCGGACCTGCCACGGCTGGTGGCGGAGCATGAAGTGCATGCGCCGACATTGGTGATCGTGGGTGAAGTGGTGCAACTGCGCGAGAAACTGGCGTGGTTTGAAGGGGCTCAATCAGACGTCTGAGCACCGCGTCGACCTCAATCGCGAGCAGGCTCGCTCCTACAGGGGATGTGTAAACGACACAAATCCACTGTAGGAGCGAGCCTGCTCGCGATGGGGCCTTCAAAACCTACACAAATCTCAAGCTCTGCGCCAAACCCCTTTCCCGCTCTCCCGATCATGGGCCGCGGTGAAGTCCTGCGCCGGCCCTTTCGGCACCACACCCGTCGGGTTGATGGTGCGGTGGCTGGCGTAGTAGTGGTTCTTGATGTGGGTGAAGTCCACCGTCTCGGCAACCCCCGGCCACTGATAGATCTCGCGCAACCAGTTCGACAGATTCGGATAATCCGCAATCCGCCGCAGATTGCACTTGAAGTGCCCGTAGTACACCGCATCGAAGCGAATCAGTGTGGTGAACAGGCGAATGTCCGCTTCGGTCAGGTATTCGCCTGCCAGGTAACGATTGGCACCCAGCAGCAGCTCCAGCCGATCCAGCTCGGTAAACACATCGTCGAACGCTTCTTCATAGGCCTGTTGTGACGTGGCAAAGCCGGCGCGGTACACGCCATTGTTCACCGCCGGATAAATCCGCTCGTTCAACGCATCGATCTCACCGCGTAGCGGTGCCGGGTAGAAGTCCAGGTCGTTACCGGTCAAATCGTCGAAGGCACCATTGAACATGCGGATGATTTCCGATGATTCATTGCTGACGATGCGCTTTTGCTGTTTGTCCCACAGCACCGGCACGGTGACGCGGCCGGTGTAGTCGGCGGTGTCGGCGGTGTAGCGCTGGTGCATGAAGTCGAAGTGATCGAGCTTGTCGCCGGTAGATCCCAGGTTCTGGTCGAAGGTCCAGCCATTTTCCAGCATCAACCAACTGACCACCGAAACGTCGATCAGGTTTTCGAGGCCTTTGAGTTTGCGCAGGATCAGCGTGCGATGGGCCCACGGACAGGCCAGGGACACGTACAAGTGATAGCGCCCCGGTTCGGCCGCAAAGCCGCCGACGCCGGTCGGTCCCGGCTTGCCGTCAGCGGTTAACCAGTTGCGACGCTGCGCCTGTTCACGCTGGAACGCGCCGTCCTTGCTGCTTTCGTACCACTTGTCCTGCCAGCGGCCATCAACTAACAAACCCATGTTCAAGACTCCCGAAACCCATAATCGATGGAGTCGAGTCTATTCCGATGAGTTCGAACAAAAAGCGCAAAGATCGGGCGAAAATGATCGATTAAATCGATTTGTCCCGCGCAGCCCAGTATTTTTCAGCGGTTTCGAAGGCCTGTTCGCGGCTCTGCCCCAAGCCACGCAGGGCCAGGGCCATGGTCGAGATCAGGGCCATTTGTGGGTAGCTGTCGACCACATCGCCACGCCAGACCGCTTTCAAGTGCTCGGGATCAAGCGATGCGGGTTTGACATGACGCTGCGCGGACAGCTGCGGCCATTCCTCGTCCCAGCTCTCGCCGCCGGTGGTGCCGTACAGGTGGCTGTCGGCGTCCGGGTTGACCTCGATTTCGCCGCCATCACCCTTGATCACGATGGCGGTGTCACCCAGCAGGCCGCTGGCATCGCGATGCACCGCCTGATAACCCGGGTGGAAAATGCTCTGCAGGCCGCAACGGGCGCCCAGCGGATTGAGAATCCGCGCCAGGGAGTGGATCGGCGAGCGCAGGCCCAGGGTGTTGCGCAGGTCGATCATCCGTTGCAGCTGTGGCGCCCAGTCCATCAATGGCATGAAGGCCAGGCCGCCGTTATCCAGCGCCGAACCCACCTGTTGCCAGTTGCGGCACAGCGGGATGTTCAGTTCGCCCAGCAGTTGTTCGCTGTACAGGCGGCCGGCCGTGTGGGCGCCGCCACCGTGCATGAAAATCCGCACACCGTTTTGCGCCAGGCACTTCGCTGCCAGTAGATACCACGGCAGATGGCGTTTCTTGCCGGCATAGGTCGGCCAATCCAGATCCACCGCCAGTGCCGGAGGATTCAGGCGTTCGCGCAAGGCTTCGGTGAAGCCTGCCATCTCTTCTGCACTTTCTTCCTTGTGCCGCAACAGCATCAGGAATGCGCCGAGTTGGGTTTCCTCGACCTTTTCATCGAACACCATGCCCATGGCTTCGCGGGCTTCGACCCGGGTCAAATCGCGGGCGCCGCGCTTGCCTTTGCCAAGGATCCGCACGAACTGGGCGAACGGATGCTCGGCGGGCGTTTCGAGTGTCAGTGCTGGGTAATCAGTCATAAGCAATTCGTCGGTTTGGGCAGGCCCGCCAGTTTCGCGGCGAGTTTGGCGGGAGTGCCTTTGAACAGTCGGTTCAGATGCAGGCTGTTGCCTTTTTCCGGGCCGAGTTTCAGGGCGGTGTATTTGATCAACGGGCGGGTGGCCGGTGACAGCTGGAACTCGGCGTAGAAACTGCGCAGCAGTTCGAGGACTTCCCAGTGTTCAGGCGTCAACTCGATGTCTTCGGCAGCCGCCAGGGCACTGGCCACGTCGGCGGACCAGTCACTCAGTTCGACCAGGAAACCGTCCTTGTCCAGCTGGATGGCGCGGGCGCCGACCGTCAGTGCATTCATAGCCAACTGTTGACCTTGTCGTAGTGAATCGACAGTTCGACGAAGGCCGGGTAATCGATGGCTTTGGCCCAGTCTGGAACCGCAAGCGCACGGGCCTGGGCATCTTCGGCCAGGACGAACAGCTTCAGGCCGCGTGCGCTGAGCGCCGTGAACGGTGCGGTGCCTGGTCGCAACGCATAGGCCGCGTCGCCCGACAGCAGCAACCCGTCGTTGGCGCCGATCACGCGCAGGCAACTGGTCAGGCGTTCGTCGCCGAACGGGGAATGAGACAACACATGCAAAGTCGACATCAGAGGGTGATCACCTGGTCGTAACGGTCAATGAGGGCGGTGATTTCGTGGGCGGCCAACACCCGGGCTTCTTCCAGCGACAGGCCGCTCGGGTCCAGGCCGCGCTGGGTGATGCTGTCGCCACAGGCGAACAGTTCCTCGACACCGAACATCGGCAGGGCTTGCAGATTGGCGCTCAGGTCTTTCTGTTGCAAGGCCTTGGCGTCCTGACTGGCGACGAGCTGGAACACGCCGTCATCGAGAAACAACAGGCCGATCGGCAGGTCGAAGGCACCGCCGGCCAGCACGATATCCAGCGCTTCGCGCGCGCCTGGGCCGGACCATGGCGACTGGCGGCTGATGATCAATATGGATTTGGCCATGTCACGCGCCTCCGAAACAGATCAGACGGTCGGCATCCTGCGCGGCGTCATGCAATTGGCCGAGGCCGGACAATTCCCACGGCGCACCGACGGCTACCGCCTCGCGCTGATAGCGCCTGGCTTCTTCCTCGTTCAACACGCCACGACGCAGGGCGGCGGCGATGCACACCACGCCATCGAGTTGATGGTCGCTGACGAAGGCGCGCCATTGCCTGGGCAAGTCCAGTTCATCCTGGGGCGTGACCACGCTGTCGGACGCGTTGTAGACGCCGTCCTGGTAGAAAAACACCCGGACAATCTCGTGCCCGCCGGCCAACGCCGCTTGGGCGAACAGCAAGGCGCGGCGCGAGGAGGGCGCATGGGCGGTGGAAAACACGGCGATGGCGAACTTCATGACGGACTCGATCAGCGAAACTGCGGCCATGATAAAGCTTTATCGGCGGGGCGGCTAAATCGATGTTGTCTATTCTGGCCCCATCGCGAGCAAGCTCGCTCCCACAATTGTTTCGTGGTGGATTTCAATTTTGTATTCGACACCGATCTCCTGTGGGAGCGAGCTTGCTCGCGATGAGGGCCGCATAGGCACCGCCAAGCTCAGCGCGGCATATACCCCAACTGCCAGCGCCGCGGGATCTTCAACGACAACACCCCGAGCCCGGCCGCCAGCAGGCCATTGGCAAACAACGCCTTGAGCCCCAGGTGATGTTCCAGCACGGCACCGAGTACCGCGCCGGCGAACATGCCGGTCCAGGGGATCAGTTGCACGCGCCAGCCGTTACGACGCTCGCCGAGCATCCAGCGACCCAGTCCGCGGCCGAAACGCGACAGGGCACCGGTGACGTAGGTCAGGCCCACCGGCAGGCCGTTCACTTCTTCCACCGCGGCGTTGAGCATGCCCATTGCAATGATCGCCGCCAGCAGGGCTGGCAGCTGCACGTCATAAGGCCAGGCCGCGGCGGTGCACAGCAGGGTGGCGATGCACAACAACAAGGGCAGGGCCCGACGTCTGCCTAGCCGGCTGACGATTATGCCCAGCGCGTTGCCGACGATGAAAGTGGCGACGAGGATCACCAGGCGCAGGGTCAACCCAAGGTCGCCAGTACTGATGGCGACGGCCATCCGGGTGGTATTGCCGCTCATGAACGAGACGAAGTCGCCGCTGGCCATGAAGCCGATGGCGTCGGTCATACCGGCGAGTACCGAGAGCATGGCCACCAGGCTCAGGCCTATGCGCCCGCGCCATTTCTGCGTGTGCAGGTGACCGGGGCTGGCGTGGGTCCTGGCGGTGTTGGGCAGCATCGGCGAAGGTATCCCTGAACAGTGCTTAGGGTTTTATGCCATTCAACTCGCAATATTCCAGCCAGTCCATGCCGGCCATTTCCGCCACTTCCCGGTGCACTTCCAGGCGCTGCGCTTGGTAATCCTGGGGTGTGGCGGTGGTTAACTGCAACGTCAGTTCCCAAGCGAACAATTTCTGGCGTTCTGCTTCAGCTTCAAACGCTTCGTGCAGCCGTTCCTCGCGATACTGAGCCGCCGTTTCACCCTTGGCCTGAGCCAACAGTGGGTTGAGGTGGTCGAGTTCTTCGCGCAACTCGGGGCGCGCATCGAGAAATTTCTTGAGTGCTTGCTCATGCTGCAGTTCGGTTGCCGCCATGGTCGCTCCTTGAGAACGGATTACGAGGATTGCTTCTTGCTGGCCTTGGCCGCTGCCGCCAGGCATTCGAGGGCAAACTGTTCGGTGTAGGTCATCTGGATCGGCGTGGTTTCGCCTTTGACGGTTCTTTCACCATCGAGGATGTAGCGAATCCGCTTGTCGGTGACGCCGATTCGCTTGGCAATCCAGGACGGCGTCTGACCGATCTGGCTGATCAGCTTGTCGGCATATTCAGTGCTCGGTTTGTAGAACTCGGCATTAGGTGTCATCAGATTTCCAGTCAGGGGTGCGATGGGGCGTTATTGGCGCGACAGGGTGCGCGAATCGTTGCGCGCTGTCGCGGTATAAATGCAGTAAAGCAGAACGATACGGGCTGCCGGGGTGATAAAGTCCGCTTTTTCCTGATGAGTGAATGCAATGCGAATTCTGATGGTGGCGCTGGCCGTGACGTTGCTGGCGGGATGCGCCGGCTCGGCGATGAACGATGCCCGCACCAAGGCCCCGTACAAGACCCTGAACTCGGAAAAACCGGCCAAAGACGTCGCCCAGTGCGTGCAGTTTTCCTGGCAGGACGAGGCAGTGTTCGGCGTCGATGCCGCTGCCTATTTGCAGGCAGGCGAGAAGGGTGGCATGACCGTTTACACCCGTTCGGCGGAGTCCTTCGTCGACGTGACCACCGATGCCTCGGGCACGGTGTTGAGCTACTACGCACAGAAGGACGACTTCGTGGCCAAGCGCCGGCTGGCGGCGTTGGCGACCTGCCTATGATTTGAAGGTTTATTGCATACCCCTGTAGGAGCGAGCCTGCTCGCGATAGCGGTAAGTCAGTCGACATC
>NZ_JBFUHY010000080.1:0-21278 GCF_056402155.1 Pseudomonas sp. P4_C1 | reverse complement strand
GGCTCGCTCCTACAGGTGGAGTGCAACGTGTTCGGATTTATTCCCCGCGAATGTACTGCTCCAGCTGCTTGATCAGCTCCGCCTGTTCGGCAATCGCCTCCTTGACCAGGTCACCGATCGACAGCAGCCCAATCAATTTGCCGTTTTCGACCACCGGCAAGTGACGCAGGCGCCTATCGGACATGATGCCCAGGCAGGTCTCCACGGTTTGATGGGGGTCGACGGTGATCACCGGTGACACCATGATGTCGCGTACCGGCGTACCCACCGAAGAGCGGCCGTGCAGCACCAGTTTGCGTGCATAGTCCCGTTCGCTGATGATGCCCAGTACTTCATCATTCTCCACCACCAACAAGGCGCCGACGTTTTTCTCGGCCATCTTCATCAGTGCTTCGAGCACCATGTGATCGGGTTTGATCTGGTGCACTTCCTGATTCTTCTGATCTTTGAGCTTGAGCAGTTGGGCGACGGTTTTCATGGTGGTTACTCGGGTGTTGTCGTTGTTCTTGAAGAATCGTAGACGCGAGCGTTCAGGGCAAGGGCGAATGCGGCAGATAACACGCAAAAAACGTCATTCAGCGGTTTTTCTTCGGTAAACCCCTCATTTCAGGCCCGGCGCACCTCCTGTGGGAGCGAGCTTGCTCGCGATGACGGACTAACAGCCAACATCATTGTTGAATGTTGGAACGCTATCGCGAGCAAGCTCGCTCCCACAGGATCGGTGTCTGCCTGACAGGCCTGCGGCAAACGCGCTATCGCGACTGATGACGGGTAGAATCACCCTCTGAATCAGTTTCGAGGTTTGCAGTGGTGGATCTACAGCAGGGCTTCGTCCTGACCCGGCATTGGCGCGACACCCCGGCCGGTACGGAAGTCGAGTTCTGGCTGGCGACCGATATCGGTCCCCGGCGCATCCGCCTGCCTCATCAACCGTCGGTGGCGTTCATCCCTGCTGCGCAGCGTCAGGCGGCCGAAAGCGTTTTGCATGACGAGAAGAACGTCGAGCTCAGGCCCCTGGCCCTGCAGGATTTCGAACATCGCCCGGTCCTCGGACTTTACTGCCAGCAACATGGCCAGTTGATGCGCTTGGAAACCGCGCTGCGCCGGGCCGGTGTCGAGGTGTTCGAAGCCGACGTGCGCCCGCCGGAACGCTACATGATGGAACGCTTCATCACCGCGCCGGTGCGTTTCAGTGGCACGCCGAATGCCGAGGGCCTGCTGCTCGACGCCCAGATGAAACCCGATCCCGACTACCGGCCGAGCCTCAGACTGGTGTCCCTGGACATCGAGACCACCGCCCAGGGCGAGTTGTATTCCATTGCCCTGGAAGGTTGCGGCGAACGTCAGGTGTACATGCTCGGTCCGCCGAATGGCGACGCCAGCCAGGTGGATTTCCAGCTCGAATACTGCGATTCGCGGACCCTGCTGCTGAAAAGACTCAATGAATGGTTTGCCCGCTTCGACCCCGACGCGATCATCGGCTGGAACGTCGTGCAGTTCGACTTGCGGGTGCTTCACGAACACGCCCGGCGCCTGGCGGTGCCCTTGAAACTGGGGCGTGGCGGTGAGGAAATGCAGTGGCGCGAACATGGCAGCGGCAACCATTACTTCGCCTCGGCGGCAGGACGCCTGATCATCGACGGTATCGAGTCCCTGCGCTCGGCGACCTGGAGTTTCCCTTCGTTCAGCCTGGAAAACGTCGCGCAAACCTTGCTCGGCGAGGGCAAGTCCATCGACAACCCGTACCAGCGCATGGACGAAATCAATCGCATGTTCGCCGAGGACAAACCGGCGCTGGCCAAGTACAACCTCAAGGACTGCGAACTGGTCACGCGGATTTTCGCCAGGACCGAGTTGCTCACCTTCCTGCTGGAGCGGGCCAGCGTCACCGGTTTGCCGGCCGATCGCATGGGCGGTTCGGTGGCGGCGTTCACGCACCTGTACATGCCGCTGATGCACCGTCAGGGTTTCGTTGCGCCGAATCTCGGTGGCAAGCCACCCGAAGCCAGCCCTGGCGGTTTTGTCATGGATTCGCAACCGGGACTGTATGAATCGGTGTTGGTGCTCGACTACAAAAGCCTCTACCCGTCGATCATCCGCACCTTCCTGATTGACCCCGTGGGGCTGATTGAAGGGCTCGAGCACCCGGACGACAGCGAGTCGGTACCGGGTTTTCGTGGCGCGCGCTTTTCTCGCACCCGGCATTGCTTGCCATCCATCGTCGCCCGGGTGGCCGAAGGCCGGGAAACCGCCAAGCGCGAACACAACGCACCGCTGTCCCAAGCGCTGAAAATCATCATGAACGCGTTCTACGGTGTGCTCGGCTCCAGCGGTTGTCGCTTCTTCGACACGCGCCTGGCTTCGTCCATCACCTTGCGCGGGCACGAGATCATGCTGCGCACCCGCCAGTTGATCGAGGCACAGGGGCATGCAGTGATTTATGGCGACACCGATTCGACCTTCGTCTGGCTGCGTCGCGCCCATGGTCAGCAAGAGGCGGCGCAGATCGGCCACGCGCTGGTGGCGCACGTCAACCAGTGGTGGCGCGAGCACGTGCAGCAGGAATACGGCTTGCAAAGCGTTCTGGAGTTGCAGTTCGAAACCCACTACAAGCGCTTTTTGATGCCGACCATCCGCGGCGCCGAAGAAGGCAGTAAAAAGCGCTACGCGGGGCTGGTGACCCGGGCCGATGGCAGCGACGAAATGGTTTACAAAGGCCTGGAAACCGTACGCACCGACTGGTCGCCGCTGGCCCGGCAATTCCAGCAGGAGCTGTATTCGCGGATCTTCCTGCGCCAGCCCTATCAGGACTATGTGCGCGACTACGTGCGCAAGACCCTGGCCGGTGAATTCGATGACCGGCTGATCTACCGCAAACGCCTGCGCCGCAGCCTCGATGACTATCAGCGTAACGTGCCGCCCCATGTGCGCGCGGCGCGCCTGGCCGATGAGTACAACGACCGCCAGGGTCGTCCTCGGCAGTACCAGAACGGCGGCTGGATCAGCTACGTGATCACCGTCGCCGGCCCCGAGCCGCTGGAAGTGCGCAGCGCGCCCATCGATTACGACCACTACATCACCCGGCAACTGCAACCGGTGGCGGACGCGATACTGCCGTTTGTCGACGACGACTTCTCAACCCTGATTGGGGGGCAACTGGGCCTGTTTTGAGTCCATCAGCGACAAGGTCCAGTCATCCAGGATGCCGTGGAAGTATTGGTTCAGGGCTTGCTGGAAAAGGCTGTCGGCGGCGGTGACCTGGGCAAACAGGGTCATCGAGGAATGAAACTTCAGGTCGTCGGGATGGCCGAAAATCCCGGCCACCGAGCGCTCCCGGATGTTCAGCACTTCCTGGGTGCAGGCGCGTAGCCGGGCGCCCAGCAACGGATGCTCAAGGTAGGCCAGGGCTTCCCCCCGCGAGCGGATGGCAAAGCGGCGCGACATCTCGCTGCCGCCGAGCCCGGCAAACTGCGGAAAAATGAACCACATCCAGTGACTGCGCTTGTGTCCGTTGCTCAGCTCGTTTTGAACCCGCTCGAATATCGGCTCCTGAGCCAGGAGAAAGCGTTGCAGATTGAACGGGTCCAGGTGGTCGGTGCTCCTCATGGCGAAGCTCTCTGACTGACTGCGGTGGTTCAGATCATGGCCAGCCGCTGTTTGCGTTGTGGCGCGTGAAACGCTTGGTCCAGCGCCTCCAGATCCCCGGCTTCAAGCTGCAATCGGGCAGCTTGGGCATTGAGCTGTACATGCTCGGGGCGGACCGCTTTGGGGATAGCGATCACGCCGTCCTGACGCAGAATCCATGCCAGCGCGACTTGTGCCGGCGTCACGCCGTGTCGGGCGGCCACCTGTTTGAGAGTGGCATTGGCGAGCATTTTTCCACCTTGGTCGATCGGGCAGTAAGCCATGATCGGCAGCCGCTGTTGCAGGCTCCAGGGCAGTAAATCAAATTCTATGCCCCGTTGTGCCAGGTTGTAGAGCACCTGATTGGTGGCGCAGGCCGGGGCGTCCAGTTCCAGCAAGTCGTCGAGGTCGAAATTGGACACGCCCCAACGACCGATCTTGCCGTCTTCGCGCAGGCGTTCGAAGGCTTCAACGGTTTCCTCCAGGGGATACTGGCCGCGCCAATGCAGCAGATACAGATCGATGTAATCGGTGCCGAGCCGGCGCAGGCTTCGCTCACATGCCAGGGGAATGYCCTGGCGGCTGGCATTGTGCGGGTACACCTTGCTGACCAGAAAGACGCTGTCGCGCTGGTCGGCGATGGCATCGCGGACCACTTCCTCGGCGCCGCCTTCGGCGTACATTTCAGCGGTGTCGATCAGGGTCATGCCCAGTTCGATGCCCAGGCGCAGGGCCGCGACTTCTTCCGTGTGCCGTGAGCGGTCTTCGCCCATCTGCCAGGTCCCCTGGCCGATAACAGGGACCCTGGCGCCAGCCAATTCAAGCGTGCGCATGCAAACCTCCTTTATGAATGCCGATGGTTGTTTCAATGGGCAGCACAATAGTCCATCGGTTCCCCCGCAGGGGTTGCTGCAGGCTGCGATCTTTTGAGCTGGACCTTGTGTGCCGATACTGCACTTTTTCGCCATGCCCGACTCTATCCATGGCAGCCAGCGGCGATCCCCACCGTCGGCCCCCCCTTCAAGTCTAAACATACAGGTGAAATTACTCCCACAAGGGAAGTGCTTAAGGTATAAAGATAGATCGCATCGATATAACTGGTTATAAGAAATATCGCTATGCTGCGGGCCAGATTTCCCTTGCGATCTTTGTGGACGTATTCATGGATTTAGTGAACATCGGGTTGGTCGTTGCCGGGCTGGTTGTCGGCTTCATCGTCGGCATGACTGGCGTGGGTGGCGGGTCGCTCATGACGCCGATCCTGCTAGGGTTCGGCATCAACCCGGCGACGGCGGTCGGTACCGACCTGCTGTACGCCGCCATCACCAAGTCCAGCGGTGTACTGGTTCACCGCAAGAACAACAACATCGACTGGGCGATTACCGGCTGGCTGACCTTGGGCAGCGTGCCCGCGGTGGCGTTGACGCTGTGGTTCCTCAGCACCCTGCACAGCGCCCCCGAGGCGATGAACGCGATCATCAAGCAGGCCCTGGGTTTTGTGTTGTTTGCCACGGCACTGGCGATCCTGTTCAAGAAGCGCCTGCTCGACTTCGCCCACAAACGTGCGGGCGGCAACTACCACCCCAGCGGATTGCGCCTGAATGTGATGACGGTCATCACCGGGCTGGTCCTTGGCGCCATGGTCGCGCTGACATCCATCGGTGCTGGTGCGCTGGGCACCGTGGCACTGTTCATCCTCTATCCGATGCTGCCGACCCGCCGCCTGGTGGGGACTGAAATCGCCCACGCCGTGCCGCTGACCCTGGTCGCGGGCCTTGGCCATGCCAGCATGGGCAACATGGATTGGCACGTCCTGGGTTACTTGCTGGTGGGCTCATTGCCGGGGATTTACCTGGGCAGCCACCTGACCGGGCGCATCTCCGACGAACTGCTGCGCCCTTGCCTGGCGACCATGCTGTTGTTGATCGGCTACAAACTGGCGTTCTGATACAAGCCGCCACGCCAGTTTCATTCGCGGGTGAATATTTCCAGCAGATGCCCGTCCGGGTCATCGAAATACACCCGCCTTCCTCCCGCGTAATCATTGATCTCCCTCAGTCGCTGCTTGCACGGGTCGGCCCACCATGGCTGACCGTTGGCTTGCAGGCGTGCGAAGGCCGCATCGAAATCCTCGTCGCCCATCAAGAATGCATAGTGCTGGGACGCTATCGGCGGATCGTTGTCGTAGAAATCCAGTGACACGCCGTTATCCAGCTTGACGATCAGCATGGGCCCGAAAGGCTGCGGGGCGGGCAGGCCAAGGAGGCTGGCCAGGAAATTCGCCGAAACCTGCTTGTCCCGGCACCAGACGATGGTGTGGTTCAACTGAGCGCTCATGGGCAAGTCCTCACGACGGATCAGGCGGGTTGTCATGTGTCTTCAGATTAGCCCAGCCTGTTGCGCAATGACCGCCCTGACCTAAGCTTGGGGCAAGGCGAGACATATTTGCGGTACGTCACCCGGAACGATCGCCGCAATGCGCAATCATTAGAGCGTGGATATCAAAAGGAGATGCGCATGCTCATCAGGTCACTGACCCTGGCTACCTTGCTGGCGATTGCCGGCACTTCGTTCGCCGCTGATGGCGACTCACCGCTGGACATGGACAAGGGCAGGGCCCGGCCACTGATAGTCATCGCTCCGAGTGCTGTTGATCCGGTCTGGACCGGCCTGAAAAAGTCGCTGGATGAACCGGCCAATCGCCAGGGATTCACCGACCGCAACATGGTGCTCTACACCGTGCTCAACCTGATGGGCCAGCGCGACGGCAAAGACCTTGGGCCACAAGACACGGCGGCACTGATCCGCTCGCTCAAGCTGGGTGCCGGCGCCAAGACCAAGGTCATCCTGGTCGGCAAGGACGGCGAAAAGAAACTCGAACAATCGGACGCCATCAAGCTGGAAACGATTTTCAGCGCTGTCGATCAGTTGCCGGCGACCGAGAAAGAGTTCACGGCGACCGTGGCGGCTCCGGTCACTGAAGCGGAGCCTGCGGCCAAGGGCGCCAAGCCCGCGAAAAACAGCAAACCGGCGAAGGCCGCCAAGCCGGCTGAAATGCCGGATGATTGAACTGACACTGATTTCTGGTGGTGAGCAATTAACCTGTGGGAGCGAGCTTGCTCGCGATGGCGGACTGTCAGGCAACGCAGGTGTCGACTATGCGATCGTCATCGCGAGCAAGCTCGCTCCCACAGGGTTTCGGTGTTCGAAGCGTTAACTGATCGGCATTACCTCTAGAGGTCGCCCTTATCTATGGAGAAGGCGGCAAGGCTTATTGAGTCAGGGCACTCAGAATCTGATGAGCAATCCTGACCCGCTGCGCATTCGGGTAGTTCTTGTTGGCCAGCATCACAATGCCGATGTCCTTCGATGGCACGTACGCCACGTAAGCACCAAAGCCCCCGGTTGAACCGGTCTTGTTGACCAGTACGTTCTGCGGCTGCGCCTGTGGCGGGTTCAGCCATTGGACCTTGTGGGCCTCCATGGCCATCGGCGTGGAGTTGCCGTCCAGCAGGCGATCCAGTGTGATCGGGTAGCGATACATCTCCCAGCCCAGGCCCTGGGTCATATCGCCGACGGTGTAGTAACCGCTATGAGTCAGGGCGATGGCTTGCTGCAACGGCTTTTCCAGGGACGCCGGCTTCATGTTCGCGCCGACATAGCCCAGCAAGTCCGCGGCGCTGGTTTTCACCCCATACGCCTCGGAATCCAGCGCCCCCGGAGTGACCCGTACCGGTTTGCCGTCCTGGTTGTAGCCCTGGGCGTACAGCGCCATCTGATCCTGTGGCACATGCACATAGGTGTGCTTGAGGCCCAGTTTTGGCAGCAGGGTTTTCTCCATCAGCTCATCGAACGGCTGGCCCATGCTTTGCGCAGCGAGGTAGCCGAACAGGCCAAGACTGGGGTTCGAGTACAGTCGGTGGCTGCCGGGGGCGTAGAGCGGTTTCCATTGTTTGTAGTAGCCGAGCATCTTGTCGGCCGAATCAGATTCGGCAGGGAATTGCAGCGGCAGGCCGCCAGCGCTGTAGGTACCCAGTTGCAGCACGCTGATATGGTCGAACGCACTGCCGCGCAAGGCCGGCAGGACCTGGCTGGCCTTGTCCGACAGCGACAGCTTGCCCGAGGTCTGTGCATAAGCGGTGAGGGTGGCGGTGAAGGTCTTGCTGACGGAGCCGATTTCGAACAGGGTGTCTTGCGTGACGGGGTTGCCGGTTTCTGTCGAGGCGACGCCATAGTTGAAGTAATGCGCCTGGCCGTTGACGGTGATCGCCACGGCCATACCGTTGATACCCTCGGCTTGCATCACCGGTTGTACAGCGGCGTTTACCACGGTCTCGATTTGATCCTGTGCCACGCATTGGCCTGCGGCGACTATCGCCATGCAAGCGGCGATGGTTTTCAGCCTGTCCATGTTGGTTTCATCCGTCGTTGATTCAGTTGTGCGCCATTTTAGGGCGTGAAGCGCCATGCTCCGAGCGTTTTTTAAAATCGGCCGCCAACAGGCGGCCTCGCGCAACCTTCGATTCAACGCACTTGCCGATTCAACGTACCAGGCACGGCCGCTTGTTATCGAACTTCCAGCCGGGAATCAGGAACTGCATCGCCACGCTGTCATCCCGCGCCCCCAGGCCCATGCCTTTGTACAGTTCATGAGCTTTGGCAACCTGGTCCATGTCCAGTTCCACCCCCAGCCCCGGTTTCTGCGGTACCTGCACGCAGCCGTCGACGATTTGCAGCGGGGCCTTGGTCAGGCGCTGGCCGTCCTGCCAGATCCAGTGGGTGTCGATGGCGGTGATTTCGCCCGGAGCGGCCGCCGCCACATGGGTAAACATCGCCAGGGAAATATCGAAGTGGTTGTTGGAGTGCGAACCCCAGGTCAGGCCCCATTCGTGGCACATCTGCGCCACGCGCACCGAGCCTTGCAGGGTCCAGAAGTGCGGGTCGGCCAGGGGAATGTCGACCGACTGCAACTGGATCGCGTGGCCCATCTCACGCCAGTCGGTGGCGATCATGTTGGTCGCGGTTTTCAGGCCCGTGGCGCGGCGGAATTCGGCCATGACTTCGCGCCCCGAGTAACCGTTTTCCGCCCCGCACGGGTCTTCGGCGTAGGCCAGCACGCGGTGCTGATCGCGGCACAGGCGGATGGCTTCTTTCAGTGACCAGGCACCATTCGGGTCGAGGGTGATGCGCGCCTCGGGGAAACGTTCGGCGAGGGCCGTGACCGCTTCGATTTCCGCGTCGCCGCTGAGCACGCCGCCCTTGAGCTTGAAGTCCTTGAAGCCATAACGGGCATGGGCCGCCTCGGCCAGGCGGACCACCGCGTCGGCGGTCATGGCTTTCTCGTGTCGCACGCGGAACCAGTCATTGTCGGCATCCGGTTCGCTGCGGTAGGCGAGGTCGGTTTCGTTGCGATCACCGACATAAAACAGGTAGCCGAGCATCTTCACTTCATCGCGCTGCTGGCCTTCGCCGAGCAGGGCTGCGACCGGCACGTCCAGATGTTGGCCGAGCAAGTCGAGCAATGCGGCTTCCAGGCCGGTGACGGCGTGGATGGTGATGCGCAGGTCGAAGGTCTGCAAACCGCGCCCACCGGCATCGCGGTCGGCGAAGGTCTGGCGCACCTGATTGAGGATCTTCTGGTAGGTGCCAATCGGGCTGCCGACCACCAGGCTGCGTGCGTCTTCGAGGGTCTGGCGAATGCGCTCGCCCCCCGGTACTTCGCCGACGCCGGTGTGGCCGGCGTTGTCCTTGAGGATCACGATGTTACGAGTGAAGAACGGCCCATGGGCGCCGCTCAGGTTGAGCAGCATGCCATCGTGGCCAGCGACCGGAACCACTTGCATACTGGTGATGACCGGGGCTTTTGCGGTGTCTTGTGGGTTCATTTTCCAATCCTTAAAAGCAGAATTCAGGCGTGGTTGGGTGCGGCTTTGTCCAGTGCCACGGCCGGTGCGGGTTTCGGTGTGTTGCGGGCGGCAAACACAATGATGGCGGCGATGATCGAGGTCGCGGCCAGGCCGTACAGCCCGCCCTGAATCGAACCGGTGTTTGCTTCGAGCAGGCCGAAGGTGGTCGGCGCAACGAAACCGCCGAGGTTGCCCACCGAATTGATCAGCGCGATGACGCCGGCCGCAATCCGCGCATCCAGGTAGGCCTGGGGAATCGGCCAGAACAGTGACGAGGCCGATTTGAAGCCCAGTGCGGCAAAGCAGATCGCAACGAAGGCGAACACCGGCCCGCCGGTGGTGGACATGAACATCCCGGCAGCGGCGATCAGCAGGGCGGCAGCGACCCAGGCTTGCTGGTGTTTCCATTTGGCCGACAGGGACGCGAAGGCATACATGCCGACAATCGACAGCAACCACGGAATCGAGTTGAACAGCCCGACCTGGATGTCGCTCAGGTCGCCCATCTTCTTGATGATGCTCGGCAGCCAGAAGGTCGCGGCGTAGATGGTCAACTGGATAAAGAAATAGATCAGGCAGAACAGGATGATCTGGCGATCCTTGAGCAACTTGCCCAGTGACGGCTTGATCGGCGTCGCCGCTTCCCGGGCCAGCTGCTCGTCGTCGATGGCCTTGACCAGCGCGTCCTGTTCCTCGCGGCTCAGCCATTTGGCGTCATGGGGTCTGGAGTCCAGCCAGAACCAGACAAACACGCACAACCCCACCGAAAACATGCCCTCGATGAAGTACATCCACTGCCAGCCGTGCATACCCAGGCCGCTGATTTGCAGGAGTAGCCCGGACAGCGGGCCGGAGATCAGCGAGGCAATCGCCGAGCCACTGAGGAAAATGGCAATCGCCTTGCCGCGCTCTACGCCGGGCAACCAGCGGGTGAAGTAGTAGATCACCCCGGGAAAGAACCCGGCTTCGGCCACACCCAGCAGAAAACGCAGGATGTAGAAGTGGGTTTCGTTCTGGATGAACGCCATGCCCGCGGCGACCAGGCCCCAGGTCAGCATGATCCGCGTCAGCCAGATACGCGCGCCGACTTTCTGTAGAAGGATGTTGGAGGGCACCTCGAACAGTGCATAGCCGATGAAGAACAGACCGGCACCCAGGCCATAGGCAGCCGCGCCAATGCCCAGGTCGTGTTCCATGTGGGCGCGGACGAAGCCGATGTTCACGCGATCGATGTAATTGACGATGAACATGATGACGAACAGCGGCAGGACGTGACGTTTGACTTTGGCGATGGCGGACTTCAGCGCTGAATTGGCGTCGTCCTGCATCCCGGAGATGGATGTATTCACTGCGTTTTCTCCCACTGGTTATTTTTATGCGGGGTAGGGCTGGGTACTGCGATGTTGCTAGACATCATACAACTAGATTTTTTCTTCGTGCAACCCTGCTTATCCAATGAAATGGCGCTTATTCAGCAAATTTTTATTCTGCTGGCGCTACTGTCTGGCTATCGAAATGACTCGTTATGGGCTTGTTGTTGAGTGTTGTCATACAAGTTGAGTGGAATTTTTACAGGATTCCCGCCAGGCGCGGTGCTACGATTCGATAGCCCTGTTTTCCGGATATCCCCATGCAAGAAGACCTCGACGCGCCTGCCCGCAAGCGCACTCACAACCTGGCCCATGATCTGGTCGAAAAATTGACCCAGCGCATCCTGCTCGGCCAGATGTTGCCCGGCGACAAGTTGCCGTCGGAAAACACCATCGTTCAGGAGCACGGGGTCAGTCGCACAGTGGTGCGTGAGGCCATCTCGAAGTTGCAGGCCTCGGGGCTGGTGGAAACCCGGCATGGCATTGGCACGTTCGTGATCGAGCGCGCACCGGAGCAGGGGCTGCGGCTGAATGTCGATACCGCGTTGGGGGTGCGCAGCATTCTGGAGTTGCGCATGGGCCTGGAAACCCAGGCGGCGGCGCTGGCGGCAACCCGTCGCACCGATCTGCAACTGGCGCAGATGCGTGAAGCGCTGGATGACTATCAAAGCCTGCTGGCCAACAACGACAGCTGTGTCGAAGCCGACCGGCGTTTTCATCTGCTGATCGCCGAAGCTACCGGCAACCTGTGCTTCACCGAGATCATGCAGCACCTGGGCAATGCGATGATCCCGCGCACCCGGGTCAATGCCGCCGAGCGCGGCGCGGTGGATTTGAGCAAACTCGGCGAGTTGGCCAACCTTGAGCACGAGGCGATTCTCAACGCCATCAAGCGCCAGGACCCGGACGCGGCGCGGGCGGCGATGTGGCTGCACCTGACCAATAGTCGTGACCGGTTTTCGCCCAGTTGATGGTCAGTGGCACCGAGTCATCGTTCATCGCGGGCAAGCCACGCTCCCACAGGTTCTGAGTCGTGCTCAAGAACCGCGGCAAACATAAAATCCTGTGGGAGCGGCGGTGCGGCGATCCGACTTGCCCGCGAAGTCGTCAGTCCAGGCAACAAAAAGCATGGATCAGACCCTGACAGCTTGAACAACCACAACCCGCCGCTCCAGATTCAACGCCAGCACACTCGCCAACACCACCAGCCCGCCGATCACAATCATCAACGTCGGCCGCTCGCCCAGCACATAGGACGCAATGACCATCGCCGTCGGCGGTGTCAGATACAGCGTCATCGTCGCCCGGCTCAAATCCACATGCGCCAGCACATAGGCCCAGGCCAGGTACGCCAGGGCGCTGGGGAATATCCCCAGGGCAATCACCGCAAACTGCACGCGCATTGGCGCCAGGGCGACTTGATCCGCCAGGCCGGGCAAGAAAACCAGCAACAGCGCCGTCCCGGACCACACCGTGTAACACACCAGCGTCAGCCCGTCGTAACGCCCGGTGTGATGCTTTTGCAGGGCAAAGTAGAGGCTCCAGGACACCGCCGCCAACAGGATCAGCAAACCGTGGGCGTCAAGGCTGCCCAGGCCATGATCGCCGGCCACCACAATCAGCACGCCAAACAACCCGAGCAGCACACAACCCCAGCGCCACAGGCTCACCTGATCCTTGAACACGAAGCGCGCAATCAATGTGCTGAACAGCGGCGTGGTCTGGGCCAGGACGCTCGAAGCCCCAGCGCTGACACCCTGCTGCCCGAAGTTGATCGCCGCGTGGTGCAGGCTCACGGCAAAGAAACCCAGGCCGAACATCAGCGGTAAATCTCGAAGATCGGGCAGGCGAATGCCCTTGAACATCGCGACCACGGCCATGAACACGGAAGCGAGCAGGAAGCGCAGGAGTGCCAGGTGCACGGGATCGTAGGCCTGCAGGCCGATATGGATGCCGGTTGGGGAATACCCCCAGCATGCCACGACAAACGTCATGGCCAGGATGATTTTCCAGGGTGAAACGGGGGAGGGTGTGAGCGGCGTCATGGTCGTGCACCTGTGGGCGGATGCACCGAGTATCAGAAAGCGCATCGTTCACCACAACTGACTTATAATGCTCAAGCTGTTCACTATTGGTGATGTATGGAGCTGGCACAGATTCGCATGTTCAAGACCGTGGCCGACGTCGGCAGCATCGCCCGCGCGGCCGAGGTGCTGCATTGCGTGCCGTCGAACATCACGGCACGCATCAAGGCCCTTGAGGCCGAACTCGGCGTCGCGCTGTTTCTGCGTGAGGGTCGAGGGCTGCGCATCAGCCCGCTGGGGCAGACCTTCCTGGTCTACGCCTCGAAAATTCTTGCCCTCACCGCTGAGGCCAAGCGTGCGGTCGACCCGTCGGCCGAACCCTCCGGCCCCTTGCGCATCGGGGCCATCGAGTCGTCGGCCACCGGGCGTTTGCCGCGTCTGCTGGCGAAATTCCACAAGCGTTTTCCGCAGGTGGCGCTGGAGCTGACCACCGGCTCCTGGGGGCAGTTGCTCGACGACACGCTCAATCACAAACTCGACGGCGCCATCGTGGCGGTGGATGTCGAGCGTTCGCACCTCAAGCGCACGCCGATGTACCGCGAAGATTTGCTGCTGATCGCCTCGACCTCCCTGGGGCCGCTGCGGGACATCAGTGACTTGCGGGACCAGACCGTATTCATGTGGCCACAGGGCTGTCCGTACCGGGCGGCGCTGGAGCATTGGTTGCTGCGACAGGGTCAGGCACTGCCGATTGTCAGTCTGGCCAGTTATGGCGCGATTGTCGGTTGCGTCAGCGCTGGGGCTGGGGTGGCACTGGTGCCCAAAGGCGTGTTCGACCAGTACGCCAAAGGCGCCGGGTGCGCGGGGTTTGAATTCCCCGAACTGACCGCCGTCGACAACCTGTTTTACTGGCACGAAAACGCCGGGGTGCACCCGGCGCGTGAGGCGTTCGTGGCGATGCTGCGCGAGGAGTTTGCCTGATTTGCGCGCGTGGGGGCGAGCCGTTATGAGGCAATCAACTGCCGCAACACGTAATGCAAAATGCCTCCCGACTTGAAGTATTCCACTTCATTGAGCGTATCGATCCGGCACAACACCTCGACCTTTTCCTTGCTGCCGTCTTTACGGGTGATGACCAGCGACAGGTTCATCCGTGGCGTCAGTTCGACACCGGTCAAGCCGAGGATGTCCAGGGTTTCACTGCCGTTGAGCTTCAGGCTCTTGCGGTTCTGATCCAGCTTGAACTGCAGCGGCAACACGCCCATGCCCACCAGATTGGAGCGGTGAATCCGTTCGAAGCTTTCGGCGATGACCGCTTTCACCCCCAGCAGATTGGTGCCCTTGGCCGCCCAGTCGCGGCTCGATCCGGTGCCGTATTCCTGGCCGGCGATCACCACCAGCGGCGTACCCGAAGCCTGATAGCGCATGGCGGCGTCGTAGATCGGCATTTTTTCCCCTGTGGGAATGTAGYGGGTGTTGCCGCCTTCTTCCCCGCCGAGCATTTCGTTGCGTATGCGGATGTTGGCGAAGGTGCCGCGCATCATCACTTCATGGTTGCCACGCCGCGAGCCGTAGGAGTTGAAGTCCCGTGGCTCCACGCCTTTGTCGCGCAGGTATTGCCCTGCCGGGCTGTCGGCCTTGATGTTGCCGGCCGGGGAGATGTGGTCGGTGGTCACCGAGTCGCCGAGCAGTGCGAGAATGTTCGCTGCGCAGACATCCTTGACCACAGGCGGCGGGCCGCCGATGTCATCGAAGAACGGTGGGTGCTGGATGTAGGTCGAATCGTCCTGCCAGACATAGGTCGCTGCCTGCGGAACCTTGATCGCCTGCCATTGCGCGTCTCCGGCAAACACTTCGGCGTATTCCTTGTGAAACATCGCGGTGTTGACCTGGTTCACCGCGTCGGCAATTTCTTTGCTACTTGGCCAGATGTCCCGCAGGTAAACCGGTTTGCCGTCCTTGTCATCGCCCAACGGCTCGCGGCTGAGATCGGTGCGCACTGTGCCTGCCAGCGCGTAGGCGACCACCAGTGGCGGGGAGGCCAGCCAGTTGGTTTTCACCAGCGGGTGCACCCGGCCTTCGAAGTTGCGATTGCCTGAGAGCACCGATGCCACCGTGAGGTCGGCTTGCTGGATGGCTTTTTCGATGGGTTCTGGCAGCGGCCCGGAGTTGCCGATGCAGGTGGTGCAGCCATAGCCGACCAGGGCAAAGCCCAATTCATCGAGGTAGTGGGTCAGACCGGCCGCCTTGTAGTAGTCGGTGACCACTTTCGAGCCGGGGGCCAGCGAACTCTTCACCCAGGGTTTGCGTTTCAGGCCTTTTTCCACGGCCTTCTTCGCCAGCAGCCCAGCCGCCATCATCACGCTCGGGTTGGAAGTGTTGGTGCAGGAGGTGATCGCGGCAATCACCACCGCGCCGTTTTTCAGGCGATAGGTCTGGCCTTCGTGGTGGTAATCCGCTTCACCGGCCATATCTGCATTGCCGACGGCAACACCGCCACCGCCTTCGCTTTCCAGGCGGCCTTCTTCCTTGCTGGCGGGTTTGAATTGCAGGTCGACGAAGTCGCTGAAGGCTTGGGCGACATTCGGCAGCGATACCCTGTCCTGCGGGCGTTTCGGCCCCGCGAGGCTGGCTTCGACGCGGCCCATGTCCAGCGCCAGGCTGTCGGTGAACGCAGGTTCCTGGCCAGGCAGGCGCCACAGGCCCTGGGCCTTGCTGTAGGCCTCGACCAGTTGCACCGTTTCGAGGGGGCGGCCTGAGAGGCGAAGGTACTCCAGCGTGACGTCGTCCACCGGGAAGAAGCCGCAGGTGGCGCCGTATTCCGGGGCCATGTTGGCGATGGTCGCGCGGTCGGCGAGCGGCAGGTCGGCGAGGCCATCGCCGTAGAACTCGACGAATTTGCCCACCACGCCTTTCTTGCGCAGCATCTGGGTCACGGTCAGCACCAGGTCGGTAGCGGTGATGCCTTCCTTGAGCTTGCCGGTGAGTTTGAAGCCGATGACCTCCGGAATCAGCATCGACACCGGTTGCCCGAGCATCGCCGCTTCCGCCTCGATACCGCCGACGCCCCAGCCGAGCACGCCGAGGCCGTTGATCATGGTGGTGTGGGAGTCGGTGCCCACCAACGTATCGGGGAAGGCATAGGTGCGGCCGTCCTCGTCCTTGGTCCACACCGTGCGGCCGAGGTATTCAAGATTCACCTGGTGGCAGATCCCGGTGCCCGGCGGCACCACGCTGAAATTGTCAAAGGCACTCTGGCCCCAGCGCAGGAACGCATAACGCTCGCCATTGCGCTGCATTTCAATGTCGACGTTCTGCTCGAAGGCGCTGCTGCTGGCGAACTTGTCGACCATCACCGAGTGGTCGATCACCAGGTCTACCGGCGACAGCGGGTTGATCCGCTGCGGATTGCCGCCGGCCTTGGCCATTGCCGCGCGCATCGCGGCCAGGTCGACCACCGCCGGTACGCCGGTGAAGTCCTGCATCAGCACCCGCGCCGGGCGGTACTGGATCTCGCGCTCGGAGCGACGCTCCTTGAGCCAGGCGGCGAGCGCCTTGAGGTCGGCGCCGGTGACGGTTTTTTCGTCCTCCCAGCGCAGCAGGTTTTCCAGCAGGACTTTCAACGACATCGGCAACTTGTCCAGGTCGCCCAGGCTTCTGGCGGCTTCCGGCAGGCTGAAGTAGTGGTAGGTCTTGTTGCCGACTTGCAGGGTTTTCAGTGTCTTCAGGCTATCGAGGGACGGCATTACGATCACTCCTTTGAGTCCGCACGGTTACGGACTGAGGGGACGGGCAGAACATTAAACCTAGCCCTGTTTTAAGTAGCTGGCTAATAACTGGACTCTATGGACAGACCCCAGGTTCCGAAGTCAGCTATCATGCGCCGGTTTTCGTGACAGGCTTTGCTTCAACGCAAGCCTGGGCATCGTGCAGTGGCCGAAATTCCTCGCCATTGCCCAGGAGTAAGAATGAACACCCTATTCATGCATTGCCGGCCGGGCTTCGAAGGCGAAGTCTGTTCCGAGATTTCCGACCTTGCCGCACGGCTGAACGTGGCCGGTTATGCCAAGGCCAAAGCCGCCACGGCTTGCGCCGAATTCGTCTGCACCGAAGAAGACGGCGCCGAGCGCCTGATGCGCGGGCAGCGTTTTGCCGAGCTGATCTTCCCGCGCCAGTGGGCCCGGGGGATCTTCATCGATCTGCCGGAAACCGACCGCATCAGCGTGATCCTCGCGCATATGGCGGACTTTCCGCTGTGCGGCAGCCTGTGGCTGGAAATGGTCGACACCAACGATGGCAAGGAGCTGTCGAACTTCTGCAAGAAGTTCGAAGTGCACCTGCGCAAGGCGTTGATGGCCGCCGGCAAGCTGGTGGAAGACGCGCACAAGCCGCGCCTGTTGCTGACCTTCAAAAGCGGCCGCGAAGTGTTCATGGGCCTGGCCGAGTCGAACAACTCGGCCATGTGGCCGATGGGCATTCCCCGTTTGAAATTCCCCCGCGAGGCACCGAGCCGTTCGACCCTCAAGCTGGAAGAGGCCTGGCACCACTTCATCCCGCGCGACCAGTGGGACGAGCGCCTGCACGGCGATATGACCGGCGTCGACCTCGGGGCCGCTCCTGGTGGCTGGACCTGGCAATTGGTCAACCGCGGCATGCTGGTGACCGCCATCGACAACGGGCCGATGGCCGAAAGCCTGATGGACACGGGGCTGGTGCAACATCTGATGGCCGACGGTTTCACCTTCAAGCCCAAGCAACCGGTGGACTGGATGGTCTGCGACATCGTCGAGAAGCCGGCACGCAACGCCGCGATGCTGGAAGAGTGGATCGGCGATGGCCATTGCCGCGAGGCGGTGGTCAACCTCAAGCTGCCGATGAAACAGCGCTATGCCGAAGTGAAGCGCTTGCTCGAGCGCATTGCCGATGGCTTCAAGGCACGGGGTATCAAGGTCGAGATCGGCTGCAAGCAGCTGTACCACGACCGTGAGGAAGTGACGTGCCATTTGCGCCGGCTGGATGTGAAGAAGCCCAAATCCCGCTGAAGCACCGCAATCCCCCTGTAGGAGCGAGCCTGCTCGCGATGAGGCCATCACATTCAACATTTTTGTTGATTGACCCACCGCCATCGCGAGCAGGCTCGCTCCCACAGGTGTCATAGATGACGTTACACCCGGCAATGCGCGACAATGCCGGCCAGTTTCAGGAGTGAATCATGAGTGAATTGCTTGATACGCCGGTAGACGGCACCCTCGACGCCACCGGCCTCAACTGCCCCGAGCCGGTGATGATGCTGCACCAGCACATCCGTGACCTGGTGCCCGGCGGCCTGCTCAAGGTGATCGCCACTGACCCGTCGACCCGTCGCGACATTCCCAAGTTCTGTGTGTTTCTTGACCATGAACTGGTGGCGCAGCACGAAGAGGCGGGTACCTACCTCTACTGGATTCGCAAGAAGTCCGGCTGATCAGCCCCCCCTGTAGGAGCGAGCTTGCTCGCGATGGACGTCAACGATAACGCGTAATACCTGATGCCCCGCGGTGTCCTGGCGTTTTTCGCGAGCAAGCTCGCTCCTACAAGGGGTGCGGCGATCAACCCCGGCTGTTACGGATCCGCCTGCGCGCACTGAGCGTCAGGCGGATCGACAGCATCAGCGCCGCACAGCTCAAGCCGGCAATCAACCCTTCCCACAGCCCGCTCGGGCCGCTGGCCGGACCGAACCAATCGGTCAGTCCCAGCACGTAACCGACCGGCAGACCGATGCCCCAATAGGCGAACAAGGTCAGGATCATCGTCACCCGGGTGTCCTGGTAGCCACGCAACGCGCCCGCGCAAATCACCTGGATGGCATCGGAAAACTGATACAACGCGGCATAGACAATCAGCATCGATGCAATCTGGATCACGTTCCTGTCAGGCGTGTAGATCGAGGCGATGGGTTCGCGCAGCAGCAGGATCAGGCTCGCCGAGAACGCTGCGAACACCAGTGCCGCGCCGAGCCCGACCTTCGCCGCGAAGCGCGCCTGCCAGGGGTTGCCGGCCCCCAGTGCCTGACCGACGCGCACGGTCACCGCCATGCCCAGCGAATAGGGAATCATGAACAGCAACGAGCTGATATTCAGGGCGATTTGATGCCCGGCCACCACCGTGGAGCCAAGACTGCCAATCAATAGCGCAATGACCGCAAAAATGCTGGACTCGGCAAAGACGGCGATACCAATCGGCAGGCCAATGCCGACCAGGCGCTTGATCACGACCCATTGCGGACGGTCGAAGCACACCAGCACACGGGTGCGGGAATAGAAGGGCGCCCAGAACGTCCAGCCGGCCATGCTCAACGCCATGAACCACATCACGATGCCGCTGGCCCAGCCGCAACCGACGCCGCCCAGGGCCGGTGCGCCGAAATGGCCATAGATCAACGCATAGTTCAGCGGGATGTTCAGCAGCAGGCCGCACAAGCCAATGACCATGCTCGGACGGGTGCGCCCCATGCCATCGCTGTAGCAGCGCAGTACGTAATAAAAAGCCATGCCCGGCAAGCCGAAGGCGATCCCGTGCAGGTAGCCCATGCTCGGCTCGATCAATTGCGGATCGACTTTCATCCAGTGCAGGATCGGCTCGGCGCCAAGCAGCAGGCCGCTGCCGATCAACCCGACACACAGTGCCAGCCACAGCGCCTGGCGTACCAGCGGACCGATCTCGTCAAACTGCCCGGCGCCAAAACGTTGTGCGACCTTGGGGGTGGTGGCCAACAGAACGCCGGACATCAACAGGTAGACCGGAATCCAGATCGAGTTGCCCAAGGCCACCGAAGCCAGGTCCCGTGGGCTGACGCGGCCGGCCATCACCGCATCGACGAAGCCCATGGCTGTGGTGGCCAGTTGCGCGATCATGATGGGCAGGGCCAGGTTGAGCAGGCCTTTGAGTTCCAGGCGAACGGGGGTTGTCCGCACGGGCGCAATGGCGGCGGTATTCTCGATTACAGGATTCAATGGCGAAACGTCCAAAAGGTGTTGATGCACAGGCGCGCATTCTACGCGTTGACGCGGCGGTCAGGAAAAGACCCGTGTTGTGGATTTGTAATCAACCCTCCTACAGATACAGAGAGATGCGTCTAGGCGCGATGCGTCATCTACGCCTACACTGCCGATCCGCCAAAGGAGCCTGCCATGCTGATTGTTGCCGACGAAAATATCCCCCTGCTCGATGCCTTCTTCGAAGGCTTCGGTGATATCCGCCGGGTGCCGGGTCGTTCCATCGACCGTGCCACGGTCGAACAGGCCGATGTGCTGTTGGTGCGTTCGGTGACCAACGTCGATCGCGCACTACTCGAAGGCAGCAAGGTGCGCTTTGTCGGTACATGCACCATCGGCACCGATCATCTGGACCTGGATTACTTTCAGCAGGCCGGTATCACCTGGTCCAGCGCACCGGGCTGCAATGCCCGCGGCGTGGTCGACTATGTGCTCGGCAGCTTGCTGACCCTGGCCGAAATCGAAGGCGTCGACCTGACCCGGCGTACCTATGGCGTAGTCGGTGCCGGCGAAGTGGGCGGGCGATTGGTCAAAGTCCTGCAAGGCCTGGGCTGGAAAGTGCTGGTGTGCGATCCGCCACGGCAGGCCGCTGAAGGCGGTGACTACGTCAGCCTCGAGCAGATCATCGAAGCGTGCGACGTCATCAGCCTGCACACGCCGCTGACCAGGCAGGGACAGCTATCGACCTGGCATTTGTTCGATAAGACACGCCTGAACCAGCTCAAGTCCGGCACCTGGCTGATCAATGCCAGTCGCGGACCGGTGGTGAACAACTCAGCCCTGCGCGAAGTGCTGTTGGAGCGTGAAGACCTGCAAGCGGTGCTCGATGTGTGGGAAAGCGAGCCTGAAGTCGACGTGGCGCTGGCCGAGCTGTGCGTGCTGGCAACGCCGCACATTGCCGGTTACAGCCTCGACGGCAAGCAGCGAGGGACCGCGCAGATTTATCAGGCGTATTGCGATTTCCTCGGGCAACCGGCCCGCGTCAGCCTGAGCGATTTGCTACCGGCACCGTGGCTGTCGCACGTGACCCTGAATGCGCAAAGCGACCCGGCCTGGGCCTTGGCGATGCTGTGCCGTGGCGTATATGACCCGCGTCGTGACGATGCGGATTTCCGTCGCAGCCTGGTCGGCAGTGTCAGCGAGCAGCGTGCGGCATTCGATATGCTGCGCAAGCAGTATCCGTTGCGCCGGGAGATCGACGGGTTGCAAGTGCGGATCGAGGGGGATGCGCCTGAGCTGCAGAGGATTGTGGCGGCGTTGGGGGCGACGGCAATCTGATAGTCCGTGGCGGCCCTATCGCGAGCAGGCTCGCTCCTACAC
>NZ_JBFUHY010000079.1:0-21741 GCF_056402155.1 Pseudomonas sp. P4_C1 | reverse complement strand
TCGTAACGCTTGGTATGTAGCTGCTTGGTCGAGTGAGATTCCGGTCGACGAGCTTCTCGCAAGAACGATTCTTAACGTGCCAGTAGCGCTATGGCGTGATACCACCGGAAAAATGGTGGCTTTCGAAGACCGTTGCTGTCACCGAGGCGCTCCACTATCGAAAGGGCGCCTGGAAGGCGATCAGCTTCGGTGTATGTACCATGGTCTTCTATTTGATACGACGGGGCGCTGCGTCGAAATACCCGGACAAGAGCGCATTCCTCCGCAGGCTAAGGTGCGCACATTCCCAGTTGTGGAGAAGCACAAGTGGATCTGGATCTGGGTGGGTGATGCCAGCCTGGCGGATCCGTCCCTGATCCCTGATACACATTGGCTGGATCACCCCGAGTGGCGAAGCCTGGAGGGTTACACCTATTACACCACCAACTACCTGCTGATCGCTGACAACCTGCTTGACCTCGCACATTTGCCCTATGTTCATCCGAACACTCTGGGCGGTGACGAGGCGTATGCGGCCTGTATACCTCAGGTCGAAAAGCTGGAAAACGGCGTACGAGTAACGCGTTGGGGTGAAGGTATTAAGCCGGCACCTTTTGTGCAGAAGATCAAGAATTATCCGGGGCCTGTTGATCGTTGGAATGTCTACGACTTCCTGCTGCCGAGCATCTTCCTGATGGATTCGGGGATGCAGCCCACTGGGCAAAATGCCAAGGCGGGAAATCGCGTCAATGCGGCAGAGTTCCGTAGCACTCAGGCACTGACTCCGGAAACGGACGAATCCACGCACTACTTCTTTTCGCAGCCTCATAATTTCGCCATTGATGACCCCGAGGTGACGTTGGCAATCCACGACCAGGTCGTCACAGCGTTCCAGGAAGACAGCGATATGATTCATGCGCAAGATCGCATGTTGAAGCTGACCTCCGATTTCAAAATGATTCCGATCGGAGCTGATACTGCTCTTTCGTATTTCAGGTGGCTAGTGGCGAATGCTTATAAGGCTGAGCAGGCGGTAAGTAATCCCGTCAAGATCCAGGAGGTCTGAGATGAGCGACTGGAACCGCGTTCGAGTGATGGCGATCGTGAAAGCTGCTGACGCCATTATGGATGTCCGCTTGCTGGCCTTGGACGGTCAACCTCTTCCTGTGGCCGACGCGGGCTCGCACATTGATGTTCGCCTGCCAAATGGTTTGATCAGGCAGTACTCCGTTCACCGGTACGATCCCTCGGACGGAAGTTACTCAATTGGGGTCGGATTGTCTGAGCCGTCACGGGGTGGCTCAGCGTTCATTCATGCACACCTGCGAGTCGGCGACCTGCTCGAAATTAGTGCGGTTCGCAATAACTTCCCGCTGGAACGCAACGCAAGCACTTATTTGTTTATCGCCGGCGGTATCGGCATTACGCCGATTCTCAGCATGATTCGTTGGTGCGATGCGAATGACAAGCCGTGGCAACTTCTCTACTGCGTCCGCTCCCGGTCCCGGGCTGCTTACATCGAGCATCTTCCTCGTGGCGGAAAATTAGTGTTTCACTCGGATGACGAAACTGCCGGTCGTCCCGATCTGCAGGCGTTTACTCGTCAAGCAAGTTCAACGGACCACCTCTATTGCTGTGGACCGGCGCCCCTCATGAATGCGGTACGGGATGTCGCACAGGCTTACCTGCCTTCCGGCCAGGTGCATTTCGAGTTGTTCAGCGCACCTCAGTCGAGTGCTCCTGAAAAACAACAGAACAAAAGCTTCGTGGTGGAACTTGCTCGTAGTGGCATGGAACTAACCGTGCCAGCTGATACCAGCCTTCTCGATGCACTCGAAGAGGCGGGGATAATGGTGCCTTTTTCCTGCCGGGAGGGGCTTTGCCGTACTTGTGAATGCCGGGTACTAGCCGGTGAGATTGATCATAGGGACTATGTCCTCAGCGATGAGGAGCGTGCTTCCAATGCGGTCATTCTGCAGTGTGTTTCACGTGCCAAGTCCCCAAGGCTGGTGCTTGATATTTGACTGACACTGCATGTCACGCTTTATCTGGGAGGCAAGAATGAGTGTTTGCGAACTGAATGCTATCCGGGATGAGCTTCGCTCTCGTAGAGAAAATACTCCTGGGTCGCTGCAGCAGGCTCGCATTGGTTTTGACCAATTGTGCAAGCGTTTTTCGGCTCCGCCTTATTGCCGCTCCACGGCGTCGACGCTCGGTGGAGTGCCTGTACGGACGGTAACCTGCGTGGATTCCCGGCGCTCTCTGCTCTATGTCCACGGAGGTGGATTCATGGTGGGCAGCGCTGAAGGTTTTGAGGGGATCGCCGGTACGCTTGCTGCTGGTACATCTTCCACGGCTTATGTCGTTGATTATCGACTAACGCCTGAACATGCATACCCTGCTGCCCAGCAAGATGTTCTGACTGCGTATGCGGCGTTGCTCGCGAACAGCGAAGATGCAGACGATATCGCATTGGTGGGGGATTCGGCGGGAGCCCAACTCATCATGGCCGCTCTGATTCAGGCCCGGACCATGGGCATGGAAATGCCGGGTTGCGTCGTGCTGTTTTCTCCCTGGGTGGATCTGGCTCTCACCGGAGAAAGCCTCCATGCCAAGGCTGCTGTGGACTGCTTTCTTACACCCCAGAAGTTGCAAGCCTGTGCTGACGCCTACCTGGGAGAGCAAGTCGAGGCTGCTTCTTTTATCCTGGAGGCTGACCTGGACGGTTTGCCGCCGCTAATGATTCAAGTGGGGGAGTGTGAAATCCTTCTTGACGACGCGGTACGTCTGGCGAGAAACGCCGGATCAGCGGGTGTGGACACCAGACTGGAGGTATGGCCCGGTATGTTTCATGTCTGGCAGGCGTATGCGCCGGCTCTTTCTGAGGGTCGTGAAGCACTCGCCGCTGCCGTCAATTTCATAAACAGGGTGCTGGTACGGAAAAAGTCCGTTGGCGGTTGACTGTCGTTGCAGGCGATTGCTTTGCTCTACCGAATCAGGAAGACCGCCTGGATCCATGTGCCATGCCATTAGAGGCGAAGGATTTCCGCGGATTGGCACCCGCATTCATTGCCGTGGCGAAGACTGATCCACTGAGGGATCACGGGCTGGCCTATCGGGATGCGCTTTTGGCTGATGGTGGTCGTGCAGCGTCGCAAGTTGCGCAAGGAGTGGTGCTCTCAGGGCTGAGGGCTTTTGGGGTGGCCACCGAACGGGCCACCAGCGATGTCAGCCTCGATTGCCTGCGACTGCACTCGTCGCCCAGTTTCGGCCTGTTGTGGTTGATGCCTCGACTAGAGCAGTTTCGTCAGAGCCATCCGGATATTCAGCTCAACCTCTCGTGCTCCTACGAATCGCTGCACTTCAGTCGCGACAAGATCGATGTGGACATCCGCCACGGCATGCCCAACTGGCCAAGTTTCGAGGTGCGCACCGTGCGCAATGAAAAAATCGCGGTTATGGCGTCACCCAAACTACTGGAAAAACGCCCCATCTGTGCCGTTGCGGATTTGCTGGACTGCAACCTGATTCTGTCGGAGGCGACGCTGATAAAGTGGCCACAGTTGTTTGCTCAACATGGTCTGTCGCGCCCAGAAAAGCCTTACAGCCTGAGTTTTGACCGTTCCTATATGACGCTGGAGGCAGCCAGCCACGGGCTTGGATTCGCCTTGGAAAGCACACTGCTCGCGCAGGATTATCTAGCGCGTGGAGCGTTGGTCGAGGTAGCGCCGGAGTTGAGTGCGACAATCACTGCACACCACCTGGTTTTCCCGAGAGCGCATGCAAACTTCCCACGGGTCAGAAGATTCCTGGAGTGGATGCAGAAGGAGTTGGGTCATGACTTCAATTACTGATCTGGATGTCATTACACGCCAGCATCTCATCATATTGCCTGGTGAGTGCACGCTTTTGGCTGTGGCATGAGATGCCTAACTTGTGTCGATCTCGCAGAGCGAGATGAGGGCTGACTTGAGGGCTGTGGAGCCCAGTGATACGTCTTGTCAGTTGGTCCATTTAGCAAAAATTTACAGCTCTGTAATTAATGCGTGTAGGTGGGGGGCGCATGTTTTACAAACATGCACCACCTCACCCACTATCGCTGGCTTATAAGCCGCCCAGCGCGACGTACTTGATTTCCAGGTAGTCGTCGATACCGTATTTTGAGCCTTCACGGCCAAGTCCGGAGGTTTTCACTCCACCAAACGGTGCAACTTCTGTGGAGATCATCCCCTCGTTGACGCCCACCATGCCGAACTCAAGATTGTCGACGACACGAAAGATCAGGCCGACGTCACGTGCGTACACATAGGCAGCCAAGCCAAACGGTGTGTCGTTGGCCATCGCAATTGCCTCGTCCTCAGTATCGAAGCGGAAGAGGGGAGCGACAGGGCCGAAGGTTTCATCGTTGAAGATGAGTGCATCGCGTGGCACATCGGTGAGCACCGTTGGCTCGAAGTAACTACCACCCAAATCATGGCGTTTGCCCCCGGTGGCAATGCGTGCCCCTTTTTCCACCGCATCGGCAATGTGCTCTTCGACCTTTTGCACTGCATCCTCATTGATGAGCGGACCCAGTACCACCCCGTCATGCATGCCATTACCGACCCTGAGCGCAGCGGCGGCATCCGCGAGCTTCTTCGCGAATTGATCGTAGACACCCGATTGCACGAGCATGCGGTTGGCGGCAACACAAGCCTGGCCTGTGTTGCGGTACTTGGCGGCAAGTGCACCCTTCACTGCGGCATCGATATCAGCATCGTCAAAGACGATGAACGGCGCGTTACCGCCCAGTTCCATGCTCGCCTTCTTGATAGTCGGAGCGCACTGGGCCAGCAGCAGCGATCCCACTTCGGTCGAACCTGTGAAGGACAACTTGCGAACGACCGGGTTCGCTGTGAGCTCCCCGCCGATTGCGCGGGCCGAGCCTGTGACGACGTTGCATACACCCCGAGGCAGACCGGCGCGCTCGGCGAGTACGGCCAGAGCCAGTGCCGAGAGCGGTGTCTGACTGGCCGGCTTGATAACTCCTGCGCAACCAACCGCCCAGCCCGGGCCGGCTTTGCGTGTAATCATCGCGGAGGGGAAGTTCCACGGTGTGATGGCTGCAAACACGCCGATAGGGGCTTTCTGCACGAGAATGCGCCGACCGTCCACATTCTGCGGAATGATGTCGCCATTCACACGCTTCGCTTCTTCCCCGAACCATTCGATGAAGCTTGCGGCGTAAAGGATTTCGCCACGGGATTCCACCAAGGGCTTACCCTGTTCGGCCGTCAGGATGACCGCCAGGTCCTCGATGTTTTCAAGCATAAGCTCATAGAGCTTACGGAGGACCTTTGCACGCTCCTTTGGCAGCGTCTTGCGCCATCCCCGCATGGCGCGTTCGGCCGCTGCGATTGCGCGCCGAGTCTCGGACTCTCCACCGTTTGGTACGCGCGCCACCAATTCACCGGTGGCTGGATTGCGGACCTCGATTGTCTGGCCACTCTCTGCCTGGACCCATTCGCCGTCGATCAACATCGCCTGACGCAGCAGGTCGGGGTCTTTCAGATTCAAGGTTGCGGTGCTATTCATGGGGCAGACCTCAGATGGAGTTACGACCGATGAAGAAGGCTTCATCGAGGTCAGTGGTCGGGTTCAATCCAGCCGCTTCTAGTCCTTTACGTAACACCGCCATGTCGCGTTGGTACACGCGTTGGGTAGGGTGGGGCATAGGACCGCCGTTGTAACCCTGCAACCAGCCTTGGTATTTCCACATCATGCGATTGAGAAGTCCGTTTGCCGCCATTGGCAGGCTTGCAAACGCTTTGCGTGCCGGATCCATTTTGTACCAGAGCTGAGTTGCCTCATCGTAGTTGCCCGCGCGGATCAACTTGTGGATCTGTGGAAGCAATGGGCCGTAGTAAGAGGAGTAGTTAGTTCCACAGAAAGGGATGTCCATCACCTGTGCCAAAGGCACGTACTCATACTCAAGCGGAGATGAGATAACGACTTCCTCATGGAACTCGCGGTGAACTTCGATCGCCGACATGATGTAAGGCAGTCCGCCTTCGGCTTTGATTGCAACGACGTTGGGGATCTCGTCGACCATTCGACGCAGCACCGCCAGCGGAATGTCGGCAGGGTGCAAGCGGCTGAAACCCCAGGCGGGCAGCGGGAAGATTATTACGCCCAGGTTCGTCGCGGCGCAGATCGCCTTGGTGTACTCGAATACTTCGTCATAGGACTTCGGATAGAAGTACGGAGGATAGCCAAGCAGCACAAGGTCGGCGCCGGCAGCTTCGGCTCGCTTGACTGCCTCAATGTTATCTTCCAGCGTGTTGAACACCGCGTGGTGAACGATCACGAGACGGCCGGCTGCTTGATCGGCCATGATTTGACAGAACTCACCGTATTGCTCTTGGGTAATGGCTACCTCCGAGCAGGACAACGACCCGACGAAACCGTGCTTGATTGCCAGTTCTACGTCGTGGCGAATGGCTTTCTCATTGATGCGCTTGAAGTCGGAGGTCATTGTCGGAATCGTAACGTTGGCGACCCCAACGAGTTTCTCGCGGGCCCAGTCTCGAGCGTCCTTTTTATTGTAATTGGCCATGTAAGGCTCCTGTCAGTCAGGGTGGGTGATAGTCGTCGCTGTTCGCTCAGCGCTTTGTTTCAAAATCGATCGGCAATGGTGTTGCCAGCCCGGCTTCAAGTGCCTTGGTCAGGATGAGTTCCGCCACCACGATGTCTTGAAGACCACCGCCAACTGACTTGAACATTGGGGCCTTGGCTTGCTTCAACTGTTCACTGCAGGCGCCGCCCATCAGGTCAGACAGGCTGAAGGCCTTCTGGCGGAATTCGATCCCGGCGGCATGGGCGGCAAGCATGTCTCCTGTCTCTTCCAGCACTTCTTCCAGGGTGTCGCAGATGATCAAGTCGCTGCGCTCCACGACTGAAACATCTATTTCACGCTGCTCCGGGATGGTCGAGCCGATCGAAACGACGGTGGCGCCCGGCTTCAACCAATCGCCAAAAAGAATCGGCTTTTCATCGCGCGAGCGTGCTGCCGTCAGCACGATGTCGGCGCCTTCCACGGCTTCTTGTGCTGAGCCAACACCCCGGGCGGGTACACCGAGATCTCGTGTCGCCGATGCGGCAAATGCTTCGCGTCGTTCAGGAGTCGGGCTGAAGACGACAATTTCGGTCAGTTCGCGGACGCTGGCGAAGGCGCGGATGTGCATCGAAGCCTCCAATCCACTTCCTATGACGGCAAGGCGTGCAGGCCTCTGTGGGGCGAGGCGGTCAAGGGCCGCGGCCGAGGTAGCTGCAGTGCGAAATCCAGTCACCAGGTTTGCGTCAATGAAAGCGGCGATGCGATTGGTCGTCCGATCGAACAGAACGATGACGTACTCGATTCCCGGTGGCGCATCGCCCATGTTCGAGCCCATCAGCTTGGCGCCGAAGTAGCGTCCGCCCGCCGGAATAGCCGGCAGGGTGCGAAGCCAGGTTTTTTCAAGGCTTGCAACGGTGCGGGGCGGAGTAGCCCTGGCTGGCAAATGTTGCCCGTAAGCGGTCTGTAGCGCGGCGATCGCATCTTTCCAACGGAAAACGGCCTGCGCGGCAGCGCTTGAAACGAACACGGGGGACTGGGAAGTGGCGGTCATGCGTTGAGCTCCGAAAAAGGCAGAGACAGTTGAAGTAAAGGGCGAGGCGGCCTACGTAAGCCGCACTCAGGCTACGGATGGTTACTTAACTAAAGGCAGCACTAACAAAACGATGCGTACACAAAGTATTATTGGGTGAGATTGCCATTGTCAATGGCTTACTTTCCTAAAGATTGGTTTGCTTTGGTACGGTTGCGAAAACGAAACGGAACGTATAGATTTGATTTGTCTTTTGCAACGCTGATTTCTGGTGAGCGCCATGAAGCGGGGATGATGGGTAGTTGAAGGCCTGGACGGTCCTGCCCAGTGGATTTGTTCGTCGCTGCACTTGAAGCGGTACTGTGCGAGGCCTGAAGGCTCGCCACAGATGACTATACGAGGGCTATACCCGGTCGCGGATGTCTCTTGCCGAGGCGTATTTCGATGTATCGGATCTGGCAAACAGGCTGTGTCATTAGATCGCAGCTACCACCCGCCAAAGAAGCGGAGAGGAGACAAGAATGAGTCAGGTTAAACGCGTTTTGATTGTAGGCAGTGGAATCGGCGGTGCCACCGCAGCTTATGCACTGCGYAGAGCGGGAGTGGACGTCCACTGCATCGATATCAAGCCGGGGATTCCCTCGGCAGGGTCGGGCATTTGCCTGTTACACAACACGGTCCGAGCATTGGACATGATCGGATTGGCGGAGCCATGCCTCGACAGTGGTATGCGATTCGACGCGTTTCGGCAATTCGATTCCTCAGGTCAACTCCTGCGTTCGGATCCTGCACCTCCCAGCTGTGGCATCCGTCGGCCAGAACTTGCCCGAATCCTGGAGTCGGCAGCGCAAGGGGCGGGGGCAGTTCTAGATAAAGGGTTGACGATCGAACATCTCGACGACCGTGGGGACTGCGTCGAAGTTAAATTCTCGGATGGTCGCGAGGCTACCTATGACTTGGTTGTGGCTGCGGATGGTGCCTACTCCAAGCTCCGCGATCAGGTTTTCGGTGCTGAGTGCAGACCTCGTTTCGCAGGTCAGAGTGTGTGGCGTTTCAATGCGCCGCGTCCGGCTCAGATTGATGGGTTCTGTTTGTACCGCAGCCCGTCAGGTAAAACAGTGGGCTCTTTCCCGACATCGGAGGACAGCTGCTACCTGTTTTATCTCGAGAACAGCGTGGAGCCTCTGCGCGTACCAGAGGATCAAGCGAAAGCGATGATTCGCGAACGCCTTGCCGAATATACCGCACCGGCTGTACTGGAAGCGCTTGAACAGGTAACTGATGCCAGGCAGGTTATCTTCCGTCCGCTGGATATCACGCTGGTACCAGCGCCTTGGTACCGCGGCCGCGTAGTGCTCATCGGCGATGCTGCACATTCACCAACACCGCATATGACGTCTGGAGGTGGCATGGCCATCGAAGATGCCGTGGTGCTTGCAGACTGCGTATCCAAGACCCTATCTGTTAACGAGGCACTGGCGATGTACAGCGAGCGCCGATTTGAACGATGCAAAACCATTTGTGACGCGTCATTGCAACTTTGTCACTATGAGCAGGAAGATCCGCTGAAAAACAGGGAGAAGTCGGCGGCTCTATTGCTGAAAACCTATCAATATTTGGGACAGCCTATCTAGAGCATCAGGTTGACGTTATCTGTCAAAAAGTCCCGATTCACCTCTCAGGGTGAATTGGGACTGAGTCAATTCATACTTTTATAACGATCGGCAGCCAAACAGTGCTGTTCAGTTTTCTGAGTTCGTTACTCCCAGCAAGTGGTATATGTAGTCGATATGCGACTTGGCAAACTCCTCGTTTAATGGCGCGTGGCCGACCAACAGGCGCATGTAGACTGCTGAATAGATTATGTCCATAAGCGACTCGACATTGGTATCGCTTGGGATTTCACCGCTGCGTTTCCATTCTTCAAGTGTTTCTTTAACTATCGCGCGTCGCCCATAGTGGAATCTCTCTCGAAAGGCTCGTAATACTGAAGGGTCAGATTGTCCCTCGGCTATGATTTGAGCAAGTATTCGGCCTGGCCAACCAGAAAATTGCTCCACTAGTGTACGGAAATGAACAGCGATGGCCTTCTTGGGGCCGAGTTCAATTGGTAGTGGGGTTTTAAGAAGATGGTTCTCAATGAAGGCGTCAATGACCAGTAGGGCTTTCGAGTCCCACCATCTGTATATGGTTGCCTTGCTGACACCCGCTTCCTTTGCAATTGCCTCAATCGAGATGGCCTGAATGGAGTTCTCGCGTAGCAACTTTATGGTCGAATTCAGTATTTGCAGTCGAGTAACTTCGCTGCGTGGTCGTCCTAAAGACTTCTCCTGCATAAAGTATTCCTTAATAAATGTCTAATTTTAACAGGAGCGTGATGCTGCATGTGCTCACTCTGCGGCAGGGGCTGCTGCCTGCTGAAATCAAGCTGAGGCGTTTCTGATCGTAGCCAACAGACCACTCAAGAAGCAATGTAAAAAATGCTTTGGTTCTGGCTTGGTGAGCGTGGAAGGCCTGTGTGGATTAACTCCGAAGGCATATGAGGGCTGCCATCTGACGGTATTGAAAAAGTAAGCTTGCACAAAACGATACGGATCGTATATGTTTGTTCCGCGCATATGAAGCCCATCACGGGCACAACAACAAGAACGCGCGAAGGAGACAAACATGCATCAGGGTTCGAGCCTGAAAGGCGATGTTGCGACCGTTACCAGTGTGGGCAGCATCTGGCACCCGACCAGTGAACAGGTGGCTGAACGCGACAAGCACTTCGCGTCCGCTGATTTCCAAAATTTCCCCGTCAGCGCTGCCTCGGCGCGCGATACCACCGGCTCGATCCTCGACGCCGATCTCAGTCTTTCAATCGGCGTTCAGAGCTCCGCTACACTCCTCAACGTTTTCGGGGAGTGAGCATGTCGTTCCCCAATATTTTCAATCTCGGAATTGGGCGACGCAAGTTGCTCGTGTCCACCGCCAGTGCCGCGACGCTCGCCATGCTGGGTGCGTTGCCGGCGCTCGCGAAGCCATCCCGAGAGATCGCTCGAACACCATTCGACCCCAGTCCGTTTGACGTTCGCTTTGTCGTGACGGATCGCCGCTTGCCGCAAAGCCTGGCTTTCGCCATTGAGCATGCCAAAAAGGGTAGTGCGCGGCTTGAAGTCACGAACGGACTCACGAGGCTTTGGCAGGAATCGCTCGTGCCGTTTTGGCGTGAGCAAGATGGCGCTGTCGCCGGACTCACCACACGCGAGGTTTGGCATTGCCTTGCGGAACAAGCACGCAGCCAGTCGCGCCGCACGGTCGTGCTGCATCAGCACGACGTATCGGCGAGCCAGCCCAATCCTTTGGTTTCATGGATCATCGCGTGAATTATGAGAACACCCCCGAATGTATCCCCCGAGGTTTTTTCCGTCGCGCTGCAGGCGTTTGTCGGTGTAGTCGGAAAAGAATGGGTCTTCGTTGAGGACGAGGATCTGTTTCCCTACCGTGATTCTTATTCCCCGCTGCGCGACACGCCCGAAGATCGAAGCGCATCCGCTGCCGTGGCGCCCGGTTCGGTTGAAGAGGTGCAGGCGGTCGTGCGCATTGCCGATCAGCACCGCATACCGCTGTATACGATTTCCACTGGCAAAAACCTCGGCTACGGCGGTTCGGCGCCCAATCATGCCGGCAGTGTCGTGCTGGACCTGAAGCGGATGAACCGCATCATTGAGGTCAGCGAAAGCAACGGCTACGCCATCGTGGAGCCGGGCGTCAGCTATTTCGATCTGTATAACTACATCCAGGAACGTGGCCTGAAGGTGTGGCTGGACGTCGCCGACCCGGGCTGGGGCAGTGTGGTAGGCAATGCGCTTGACCACGGTGTGGGTCACACGTTGTCGCGCTTTCGCAACCACTTCGATTCGCACTGCGGTATGGAGGTGGTGCTGGCCAATGGGGAAGTGGTTCGCACAGGAATGGGAGCGCTACCCGGTTCCCAGACGTGGGGGCAATTCAAGATGGGCATGGGGCCGATCCTGGATGGCATTTTTTCCCAGTCCAATTTCGGCGTTGTCACCAAGATGGGCATCTGGTTGATGCCGGCACCAGAAGCCTTCATGCACGGTATGGTGATGGCGCCGCGTTATGACGACCTGCACGCCGTAGTGGAATTGCTCAAGTACGTCGAGAACACTGGTTTGGCTCCTGGTGCGCCGGAGATGGGCAGTCCGCTGCTCGGTATCAGCAATTACACGAAACATCTGGTGGACGCCTTTTACGATGGTCCGCCGCAGTTGCAGAAGCAGCATGCTGACCTGGTTGCGAAAGCCAGGGTCGGTTATTCGGCTGAATTGCAGAAGTATGGGCAAGACAACAACATTCCTTACTGGGTACTCAACCTGAAGTTCTACGGACCGCAGAAGGTGATCCAGGCGCAGTGGGAAGTGGTACAGGAGCTGGCGGCAAAGTCGATCAAGGGCGTGCGCTTTCAGGCTGGCCAGATCCAGACCGATCCGCGCAAGGCTTCTGCTGAGTGGACGGTTTATCCCCAGGATGTGGGTGTGCCGAACATGGATTTCTTCGGTATGGGCACGCGTGCCGGAGGCAACCCGCATCCGATGCGCGGCCATATGTGGTTCTCCCCGGTCATTCCACAGACTGCGCAAGGCATCCTCGAAGCCAACCGTGTCTTCGAAGAAGCGCACCGCGCCATGCCTGCGCTGCAGAATGTGCCGATCTGGAACCTCAGGCCTTTTGCGTTGCCTGCGCCGTTTTTCGAGCGCGCTTTCCTTTTCATCGTGGGCTTCCCGATCACCGATGATGCGGCGATGAACAAGGCCTCCATCAAGGCGTATCGGACACTGCTCGATATCGGCGCACAGCATGGCTGGGGCGAATATCGTTGCCACCCGGAATTCCAGGACCAGGCCATGGGCCTGTATTCGTATAACAACAACAGCCTGCTGCGCTTGAACGAGGTCATCAAGGACGCCATCGATCCCAACGGGACTCTTTCGCCGGGCCGCTACGGCATCTGGCCCAGGCACTTGAGGAAGGGCGCCCAATGAAGACGAATTGCCTCATCGTGCTGCTGATGCTGGCAGGTCTGGCAGTCGCCTCCGAGCCGGCCAAGCAAGCCGTACCAGCCCATCGCGGCAAGCAGATTTTCGATCAGTGGTGCGGGATCTGTCACGCCGCATCTCCACGCATGCCCGGCACTGCTTCGCTGGCGGCTAAATACGGCGGCAGCTTACCGGCTGCATTGGAAGACCGCACTGATATGCCTCCGGCCTTCATCAAACATTTCGTTAGCAACGGCGTACTGATCATGCCGGCATTTCGTAAAACCGAAATAACCGATGCCGACCTTGAATTGCTTGTCGACTACCTAAAGGCCAAAGACCAATGAGCTCACATTCTGTTTCTGACACTCTGACCAAGGTTGCTGGCAACCGGAGGGAAACCCGCAACGGTACCGCGGCGCTCGTCATCGGGCATTGCGCTGGCCTGATGGATATCACCACTTTGCCGATCTGGGTTGGAATCGTCCTGATCGGGCAACTGGCCCTTGATCCACAGCGTGCCGGGTTCCTGCTGACTCTTTTCCTCGGGTCGGTCGTGCTTAGCAGCCTGTGTATCGCACCAAGACTATCCCGACTCAATCGCAAGCGCATAGCATCGGCGGCTTATGCCGTGGCTGGTATGACTTTCGCCAGCATGCCAAGCGCAAGTGCCAGCTATATCCTTTTGGCTTCGGCGCATGTCGTCGCTGGCCTGGCGGTTGGCTGCGGCCTGTCGATAGTTCACGGGACGATGGGGGGCACTGCCAATCCGCACCGCACAGCGGCATTAGCTTTTAGCTCGCTGAGCCTGGTGTCCATCCTGGTGATGGCGACGCTGCCTCCGCAAGTGGGCAAGATCGGCCCGAACATATTCTTCTACACGATGTCGGGCATCATGTTCACTGCCGCACTGGCCGCACTGGTGGCTTTTCCGAACGTCGCCCGTGCGGTCCAGCACGATCGATCCGCGCTCGCCAAGTTGCCTGCGCGAGTGTGGTTCGGCATCGCTGGCGTGAGCTTGTTGATGGTGAGCCATTCGATGGTCTTCGGCTTCATCGAGCGTGTAGGGGGCTGGCATGGATTCAGCGCGGCGCAGATCACCACGGTGCTTGTCATCAGTGGCTTCGTGAACCTCGTACCTGCCGCACTTTCCAGCCTCCTCGAACGCCACTTGCCGGCCTCGGGCGTAGTCATCGCCGGTCCTCTAATCCAGGCCTCTGCCGCAGTCGCTGTGACCCAGTTCAGTGGCTACGGGGTTTACATCGTCGCAACCTCGGTTCTCATCGCCGTCGTTACATTTACCCATGTGTTCGCATTCGGGGTGCTGGCGCGACTGGACCCGTCCGGTCGCGTGGTCGCAGCCACCCCGGTGATGGTCATGGCGGGTTCGGCTACTGGCCCACTCCTTGGGGGCGTGCTCGCCCTGCATGTTGGCTATGGCAGCTTGGGCTGGGCGGCGTTGGTGTTGGGTCTTTTGTCCGCCATCTGCTTTCGCCTTGGTACCCGTCAGTCGTGATCAAACACAGCAATTGTATGAAGTCCCTTACTAGAGGTTGGCTATGAGCAAGCGATTGCAGGACAAGGTGGTTTTACTGACCGGCATCGGCAGTGGTATGGGGCGCGAGACAGCTCGGCTGTTCGCCAGCGAAGGCGCGATCGTCGTCGGCTGCGACATCAACCCGCAGACGGCCGTAGAAACCGCAAAACTGGTTGAAAACGATGGTCATTCCATCGACGTGGTTGCGCCTGTCGACCTCAGCGATCGCGAGGATGTAGCGCGTTGGATTGATGGTGCTGTCGCTCGGCATGGCCGAATTGACGCGCTCTACAATAATGCCAGTCTGCCGCGCTTTGCGCCTTTTGCGGTGCAGAGCGACGTTGACTATGTCTTCACTATCCAGAATGAACTTGATCTTGTCTGGCGTGCTTGTCAGCTTGCCTGGCCACATCTGGTGAAGTCCAAAGGTGCCATCGTCAATATCGGCTCCGGTGCTGGCATGCAGGGAGCGAGAACGCTGCCGCAGGCTGCGCATGCCGCGGCGAAGGGGGCGGTCCTTGCCTTGACGCGCCAACTGGCCGCAGAAGGCGTTGCTGTTGGTGTAAGGGTTAACTCGGTTAGCCCTGGTGTGATGAACACCCCGCCCGTTCAGGCGATGTATCGGGAGTTTGGTGACAAAGCACCCGTGGCTCCGATCGTGGAGCGCACCCTGACCGGTAAGCCAGGCGAGCCGATCGCTGTCGCTTGGGCTGGCCTTTACCTGACCTCTGATGAATCTAAATGGGTCACTGGGATCAATATCCCTGTGGACGGTGGGGCTAGCTCAATCATGTAAGCCGAGTCGGGTTCAGATGACTGAGCCCGGCAGGCCGATCCTGTACAGGCAAGAGTAGTGTTGACCATGACTAACATTTCGATGAATACCCTCAATGCAGCCAAGGTGCTGGCAAGCCCGCTGCAGATCAACGGATTGCAAATCAAAAACCGCATTATCCTCGGGCCGATGGCGGTACTTCGCCCAACCGAAGACGGCCGCCCAAGCGAGCAGACCATTGCGTTCCTCAAGCGCCGCGCGCAGGGCGGAGTTGGCCTGGCCATCGTTGGCGGATCGGTATGCAGCGAACGCGCCTGGAACGAGTCGCCGTTTGCGCCAAACCTGCGCTTTGACAAGGACGAATTTGTCGATGATCTCAAGCGCCTGACCGACGCCGTACATGAAAGCGGTGCGGCAGTGTTCGCGCAGCTGTTTCCGAGTTTCGGCCGCATGGGCGTGCCGCGAAACGGCCGGTGGATTTTGGCGGCCAGCCCGAAGCCGGTGAACCTGGGGGCCGGTGGCTTGCCCAACCATCTCTACATCCCCGGCGGCCGAATCACACCGGTGCCACACGAGGCCAGCATCCAGGAGATCAAGGACATCGAGGCGAGTGTCGTCAGCGGTGCACGCCGAGCCAAGGCTTGTGGTTTCGATGGCGTCGAGATTGGCGCACACATGTGCTACTTCTACTCGTCCTTTTTGTCCCCGCTGGCCAATCAGCGCACCGATGAATATGGCGACTCGGTTGCCAATCGCGCAAGAGCCTTGCGCGACGTGGTTGCAGCGGTGCGCGCCGAAGTCGGCCCGGATTATCCGGTGGGTGTGCGCATGAGTGTGAATGACCATATGCCCGGCGGCCAAGGGCCTGAGGGTTACGCTGAAGTGGCAGCGCACATCGCCGAGGTCGGCCTGGACTTCATCTCGCTAAGCGAGGGCAACTACGAGTCGATGCGTGACAATGTGCCAAGTTCTTCCGGCAACATGCTGACTCTCGGGGGGCCGGAGGCCTTCCGCAAGGCACTAGGAAGCGGGGTGCTCCTGTTCCTATCCAGTACACCAGACCCCCGGCAAGCGGCGGCGGCAATTTGGGACGGTGATGTCGATGCAAGCATGCTGGCGCGGCAGATGCTGGCCGACCCTGATTATGCGGTGAAGGTTATCGAAGGCCGTGAGGCTGAGATCGTGTGGTGCGACCATTCTAATTCCTGTCTGCGCAGGCTGATACTCAACGCACCGGTTGCCTGTCATAAGAACCCGGAAATGGGGCGCGAGGATCCGAAGGCTAAACGTTCCAGCCCGGCTCAGAACCTGGGCGTCTGGGTAGCGGGTAACAAAGTGCTGATGGGCGTTGCCGACAAGCTTGCCCGCGCCACGCGGAAGAAATGACCCAATTGGGACGAGCACTTCGATAAGTCTTATAGCGAGACGAGCGGGGTGTTCGTAACCAATGACTCGACGTCGGTATCCGATCAAGTCAAGCTTACGTACTGAACTTGATCAACGGCTAGGTCTCGGAGTCAGTGTTATTGACACCCAGTAAGTGGTACACAAAGTTTATGTGCGACTCGGCAAACTCCTGATTAAGTGGGGCGTGTCCAATCATGAGTCGCATGTAAACGGCTCCGTAAATCAAATCCATCAGTATCTCGATATCCGTATCGGGAGATATCTCGCCGCTAACCCTCCATTCTTCTAGAGTTTCTCGAATTATTGCGCGTCTTCCATAATGAAACCGCTCTCGGAAATCTCGTAAAGTAGAGGGAGATGACTGACCTTCCGCGAGAATTTGTGCGACCAATCGGCCGGCCCAACCAGAATATTGGTCCACAAGGGAGCGGAAGTGCTGAGCAATTGCCTCTCTCGGGCCAAGTTCTCGTGGCAAGGGTGTCTTCAACATCTGATTTTCTATGAACGCGTCAATGACGACTAACGCTTTAGAGTCCCACCACCGGTATATGGTCGATTTACTAACGCCAGCTTCTCGTGCTATCGCCTCGATTGAGATGGCCTGAATGGATTTTTCCTGCAGGAGACTGATGGTAGCGTCCAGGATCTGACGGCGCGTAGCTTCACTACGTGGGCGACCCACTACCGATTTTGTGGTCGATGCGGGTTTATTAATCGACATTCTCAAGATCCCTTACCCAGGTACATTTGTTCTGAAAAACAAAAGCCCAGGATGGCTCTCGTCAAGATATTAATTAGTATACGTAGTGTTCAGTATATTGCCTGTGTTGAATAATTTCTACCCCGGGTTAAATCCATGTCGTAGGAAAGCCTTTGATCACGATTAAGCCAGTTTTGCCGAATATTCGCGGGTCTTCATAGCTTAAATTGAGGGTGGTGTTGTAGGCGACAATTCTCCGATTTGGTTAGATTTATTCGACTCACAGCGTTTCGTATGTTTCAGCTTCTTTTGGGCGGGAGCTTTGTCGGGCAGTCAGCGACGCGAGTAAGCAAGCAAGGAGTGATTTGTCACCTGTGTCGGTGAGTCACCCCTTCCGGGCTCGTTTGCGCTTTTTGTTCGTTGCGATAAGAGCCTCTATGAAAAGTGCAATCTTCTGTTTGTAACGTGCATTTTTCGTCCTGTTCCAGCACCTCATACTGGAATGGTATTTACCCGCTTACCCGCTTACCTGCTTGCCATCTGGCGTACGGTGCCTTCCGGCGCGATTCACAGGTGCTTGCTGAGCGGAGCGCTACTATCCAATAATAAAGAGACCGCCCATGAAAACTCCAAACCCGCTATTGGAAGACCTGAAAGGCGTTCTGCCTATTATCGCGGCTAATGCCTTCGAGGCCGAACGCGCGCGTTATGTTCCCGCCGAAAATATCGCCTTGCTCAAAGGCATTGGTATGCACCATGCGTTGCAGCCGAAAAAATACGGCGGCATGGAGATCTCCCTGCCTCAGTTTGCCGACTGCATCGCATTGTTGGCCGGTTCCTGTGCCAGCACTGCCTGGGCCATGAGCCTTCTATGTACTCACAGTCATCAAATCGCAATGTTTTCCAGCAAGCTGCAGGATGAGGTTTGGGGGAATGACCCCGATGCTACTGCCAGCAGCAGCATCGCGCCTTTTGGTCGCACCGAGGAGGTGGAGGGAGGCGTCACCTTTAGTGGTGAGATGGGATGGAGTTCAGGCTGTGATCATGCCGAATGGGCCATCATGGGATTCTTTCGCGAGAATACCGAAGGCACTCGGGATTATTGTTTCGCGGTGCTGCCAAGCAGTGACTACGAAATTCGCGATGACTGGTTTGCCGTTGGTATGCGTGGCAGCGGTAGCAAAACCCTGATCGTCAAGAATGCTTTCGTGCCTGAGCACCGAGTCCAGAAAGCCAGGGACATGATCGAAGGCAAGTCGGCGGGCTTTGGTCTGTATCCGGACAGCAAGATTTTCTTCGCCCCTTATCGGCCTTATTTTGCCAGCGGCTTCTCGACTGTCAGCCTGGGTATTGCCGAGCGCATGCTGGATGTTTTCCGTGAGAAAACCCGCAACCGCGTCCGTGCCTACACCGGTGCCGCTGTCGGCGCAGCCACCCCGGCATTGATGCGCCTGGCGGAATCCACGCATCAGGTTGCAGCCGCCCGAGCGCTGCTGGAAAAAAGCTGGGAAGAGATTGCTGATTACAGTGAGCGCCACGAATACCCAAGCCGTACCACGCTCACGTTCTGGCGTACCAATCAGGGTTATGCCACAAAGATGTGTATCCAGGCCGTGGACCGTCTGATGGAAGCGGCCGGCGGCGGTGCATGGTTTGAAACCAACGAGTTGCAACGCTTGTTCCGCGATTCGCATCTTACGGGTGCGCATGCCTACACCGACTATGACGTCTGTGCACAGATACTCGGTCGCGAACTGATGGGTCTTGAGCCCGACCCCTCAATGGCCTGAGGCCGTTCGCCGCCAAGCCACAAGCCCCTCATAAAAATAATTAGAGCGCGCCCCAAGGCGTGCTCGGGAGTCTTGCATGTCCGATATTAATGAGATTGCCGTTTCTTCCGCCTTCGATGCGCGTGCATTTCGCCGCGCATTAGGTAACTTCGCCACCGGCGTGACAGTAGTGACAGCCGCCGATCAGAACGGCCGCAAAGTGGGGGTGACGGCCAACAGCTTTAACTCGGTGTCGCTAGATCCGCCGTTGATCCTGTGGAGCATCGACAAGCGCTCTTCAAGTCACGATGTGTTTGAAGAAGCTACACACTTTGCCGTGAACGTACTCGCTGCTGATCAGATCGATCTTTCGAACAATTTCGCCCGTCCAAAGGATGACCGTTTTGCAGAGGTCGAATTCGAAACAGGCAAGGGCGGGGCGCCAGTGTTCGCTGACTGCTCGGCGCGTTTTCATTGCGAAAAATACCAGCAGGTGGACGGTGGTGATCATTGGATCATGATTGGCAAGGTGGTGGCTTTCGATGATTTTGGTCGTTCACCGTTGCTGTACCACCAGGGTGCCTACTCCATGGTGCTGCCGCACACGCGCATGACCAAGAGTGGTGAAGGTCAGCCGCCCAGCAGCCACTTCCAAGGGCGGCTGAACCATAATCTTTACTACCTTATGACTCAGGCGCTTCGCGCTTATCAAGCAAGCTATCAGCCCCGACAATTGTCCACCGGTTTACGAACCAGTGAGGCACGTATGCTGATGGTGCTTGAAAATGATGCGGGTCTAAGCCTCACCGATCTGCAGCGCGAGGTGGCGATGCCCGTGCGGGAAATCGAGGAGGCCGTTGCCAATCTCACTCGTAAAGGTCTGGTCTGTGAAGAAGATGGGCACTTGCATTTGACGGTGAAAGGTATCGATGAAACGGAAGGATTGTGGTCAATAGCCCGTGAACAGCAGGAAAAAGTCTTCAGTCAATTTAGCAACGACCAATTGGAAACCTTCAAGACCGTGCTGAAAACGGTTATCAGGCTCTGACCTGATTTAGTTTGCAATCAAATTAGTCGGCGCCAGAGGCGCCGTTTTATATGGGGGTGAGAATTTTTATGGCTATATCGGCGTGATATGATTGTTAATATGCTAACTAAATTCGAGTCGTTCTTAAATGCCCAAGCACCGACAGTCTCTAACACTCAACTTGCTCCAGGCCCGTGAAGTCGCCATGAGCTTTTTCCGGCCCTCCCTGAAGGATATTGGCCTCACTGAACAACAATGGCGGGTGGTGCGGATTCTCAGTCAGCAGGGCGAACTGGAGATCAATCGCTTGGCGGACTTGGCGTGTATTCTCAAGCCCAGCATGACCGGGGTACTGGCGAGGATGGAAGCCGCAGAGCTGGTCGAACGACGGCGCTCAGAACACGACCAGCGTCGAGTGCTGGTGAAACTGACCGTTGCCGGAGATAGCTGTTTTGAAAGTATGAGGGGGCGCATGGAAGAGAACTATGAGCGCTTGCAGGAAGGCTTCGGCGCGGAAAAATTGCAGACGTTGTTGGTGCTGCTCAACGATTTGAAGTCACTGAAACGTTGATCTCTGGATGATCACTGCTGGCAAAAACGACCGCCAGCAGTGAGTGTTTGAAATTGACTTGAAATCAGTAAACGCCACCGGTACTGATGGTGGCCGGGGTATTTTTGAACTTACTTGTCAGTGCTTTCAGGCCTTGCATCAGTACAGTGGTGTCGACGCCCACCGCTACGAATGCCGCGCCGAGCTCGATGTAGCGCCTGGCCAGTTTTTCGTCAGCGCTGAGAATGCCGGGTGCTTTGCCCGCATTGCGGATTCGAATGATCGTGTCTTCAATGACTGCTTGAACTTCGGGATGGCCCGGATTACCACGATGGCCCATGGCAGCGCTGAGGTCGGCGGGGCCGATAAACACGCCGTCAACGCCTTCGACGTTGACGATGGCATCCAAATTGGCCAAGCCTTTGAGGCTTTCAATCTGCACCAGCAGGCATATTTGCTCGTCAGCCTTGTCCAGGTATCCGGGCACGGTGTTCCAGCGTGACGCCCGTGCCAATGCGCTACCTACACCGCGCACGCCACTGGGTGGATAGCGCACGGCGCGCACCAGTTCTTGCGCTTGCTCGGCGCTTTCGACCATCGGCACCAACAAGGTCTGGGTGCCGATGTCCAAAATTTGTTTGATCAACGTTGTGTCGCCAGCGACAGGGCGGATCACCGGATGACTGGCGTAGGGCGCTATCGCCTGTAGTTGACCAAGCATGCTGCGTACGTTATTGGGCGCATGCTCGCCGTCGATCAATAGCCAATCGAAATCGGCATTGGCTGCCAGCTCCGCGCAGTAAGGGTTGGCCAGGCCGAGCCAAAGGCCGATCTGCGCTTTGCCGCTTTTCAGGCGTTGCTTGAATGTGTTGATGGGCATATCCATGAATCAATCCTCCAGGAGTCAGACGAAGCGGCAGGAGATGGAGCCCAGCATGTCGTAGTCGACATGGAAGGTATCGCCTGGGCTGGCGGCCACTGGACGGGTAAACGACCCGCCCAGAATGATTTGCCCCGGTTGTAACGTGACATCGTAAGGTGCGAGCTTGTTGGCCAGCCAGGCGACACCTTTCGCCGGGTGATTGAGCACGGCGGCAGAAACTCCTGATTCCTCGATCACGCCATTGCGGTACAAGACAGCAGGCACCTTGCGCAGGTCGACCTCATGAGGGCGCACAGCACGGCCACCCATGACCACTCCCGCGTTCGCCGCATTGTCGGAAATGGTGTCGAAGACCTTGCGCGTGGCTTTGGTCTCGGGATCGATCTGCTGGATACGCGCGTCAATGATTTCCAGGGCGGGGATCACCCATTCGGTAGCATCCAGTAC
>NZ_JBFUHY010000078.1:0-22476 GCF_056402155.1 Pseudomonas sp. P4_C1 | reverse complement strand
AGCCTGATCCTTGACCACAAGAGCTTCGCGATCTTTTGCTCGCTCGCCCTGATCGGCTTCGCCTTATATCCGGTTCTTGTCCATCGGCTCGCGGTTTCGATTCACGCTTCCTCCCCACACTCGGTCGCCCTCATGCAGTTGCGCTTCACTTCGTTCGCTGTGGTCAGCTTACGACGGGACTTTCACCCGCAAGATTGCGCCCATGCTGGGCGCACAAAAAAACGCCCCGAACCAGTCGGGGCGTTTTCATGTGCGGCTCGGCAGCGGGAAATTACTTGCCTGCCCAGCGCTTCAGTACCAGGGTGGCGTTGGTGCCACCGAAACCGAAGCTGTTGCTCATCACGGTGTTGATGGTGGCGTTTTCGCGGGTCTTGGTCAGCACCGGCAGGTCGGCCACTTCAGGGTCCAGCTCGTCGATGTTGGCGGAACCGGCAATGAAGTTGCCTTCCATCATCAGCAGGCAGTAGATCGCTTCGTGAACGCCGGCGGCGCCCAGGGAGTGACCCGACAGGCTCTTGGTGGAGCTGATGGCCGGAGCCTTGTCGCCGAACACTTCACGCACGCCTTTCATTTCCGCGACGTCGCCGACCGGGGTCGAGGTGCCGTGGGTGTTCAGGTAGTCGATCGGGGTATCGACGGTGGACAGCGCCTGCTGCATGCAGCGGATCGCGCCTTCGCCGCTCGGGGCAACCATGTCGTAGCCGTCGGAGGTCGCGCCGTAGCCGACGATTTCCGCGTAGATCTTCGCGCCGCGGGCCAGAGCGTGTTCCAGCTCTTCAACCACGACCATGCCGCCACCGCCGGCAATGACGAAACCGTCACGCTTGGCGTCGTAGGCACGGGAAGCTTTTTCCGGAGTTTCGTTGTACTGGGTGGACAGGGCGCCCATGGCGTCGAACAGGAACGATTGGCTCCAGTGTTCTTCTTCACCGCCGCCGGCGAAAACGATGTCCTGCTTGCCCAGCTGGATCTGTTCCATGGCGTTACCGATGCAGTGAGCACTGGTGGCGCAAGCGGAGGAGATCGAGTAGTTCACACCCTTGATCTTGAACGGCGTGGCCAGGCAGGCGGAAACGGTGCTGCCCATGGTCCGCGTGACGCGGTACGGGCCGACGCGCTTGACGCCTTTCTCGCGCAGGATGTCCAGTGCTTCCATCTGGTTCAGGGTCGACGCGCCACCGGAGCCGGCGATCAGGCCGGTACGCACGTTGGAAACCTGCTCTTCGGTCAGGCCGGAGTCGGTGATGGCGTCTTTCATGGCCAGGTAGGCATAAGCTGCCGCGTGGCCGACGAAGCGATAGATCTTGCGATCGATCAGTTCTTCAAGGTTGAGGTCAATGGAGCCGGAAACCTGGCTACGCAGACCCATTTCGGCATATTCCGGGTTGAACCGGATGCCAGGGCGGCTTGCACGCAGGTTAGCGGAGACGGTCTCTTTGTCATTGCCCAGGCAAGAAACGATGCCCAGACCAGTGATAACGACGCGGCGCATGCGAATAACCCTTAGAAGTTGTCAGTGGAGGTGAACACGCCGACCCGGAGGCCTTCGGCGGTGTAGATTTCGCGACCGTCGACAGTGACCGAACCGTCGGCGATGGCCAGGTTCAGTTTACCCTTGAGGACGCGCTTGATATGAATGTTATAGGTGACTTTTTTGGCGGTCGGCAGAACCTGGCCGAAGAATTTCACTTCGCCCGAACCCAGCGCACGGCCACGGCCCGGCAAGCCTTGCCAGCCCAGGAAGAAACCGACCAGTTGCCACATGGCGTCGAGGCCCAGGCAGCCCGGCATCACCGGATCGCCTTCGAAGTGACAGGCGAAGAACCACAGGTCCGGATTGATATCCAGCTCGGCGACCAATTCACCTTTGCCGTACTTGCCACCTTCTTCGCTGATCAGGGTGATGCGATCAACCATCAGCATGTTCGGGGCGGGCAGTTGCGCGTTACCTGGGCCGAACAGCTCACCGCGACTGCAGCGCAGCAGGTCTTCCCGGGTAAAGGCGTTTTGTTTGGTCATGCGAGCTCCTCAATAGTCCCATGCGGCAGGTGGGGCAAATCTTCCCGGCCGATCGAAGCGTTCATGCCTCGAACCGGCAGCCTACTCATAGACTATTGCGTTGTGGTGAAAGTCACAGCACCAAGGACATGAAAGTACACTTGTGCACTGAAATTATTATTCAAGCCCCTTTTCGGGCCTGTTCGGGGGCTTAAGACTGCCGCACTTTCGCCTTTCACGCCAGTCGCAGATGCTCGAAAGGCCTGTACTACTGCACCCATCGCTGCAGAATTTGCTGCAGATCAGTGCGTTTGAACGGCTTGGCCAGGTAATCGTTCATACCCGCCGACAGGCAGGCTTCGCGGTCGCCCTGCAGGGCGTTGGCAGTCAGCGCGATGATCGGCAGGTCGGTGCAACCGGGTAATTGGCGGATCTGTCGGGTGGCTTCATAGCCATCGATGACCGGCAAGCGGCAATCCATCAGGATCGCTTCGAAAATCAGGCTCTCGGCACTGCGAACCGCCTGCGCGCCGTCGACCGCGAGACTGACCTTGAAGCCCAGGCTGCGTAACATGGCTTCGATGACTGTCTGGTTGACCGGGTTGTCTTCGACCAACAGCACATTGCGCCCTTCGCCGCCGCTGTCGCCGTTTTGCGCGCGGGTGGGCAACAGCGTCTGCGCCTGCTGGTGCAGTGCCAGGGGAATTTCCAGGGTGAACACCGAACCGCGGCCTTCCTCACTCTGCGCGCGCAAGGTGCCGCCCATGCGTTCGGCGAGCGTACGGGCAATCGGCAAGCCCAGCCCGGTGCCGCCGTAGCGCCTTGAAATGGAGCTGTCGGCCTGCTGGAAAGCGTTGAACATCAATTCCAGGCTTTGCGCCGGGATGCCGATGCCGCTGTCGCGCACGGTGCAGGTGAACCACAGCAACTCGTGGTCCAGCGACTGCCACTGCGCCTCGATGGTGATGCGGCCCTGCTCGGTGAACTTCAGCGCATTGCCGATCAGGTTGACCAGTATCTGCCGGATACGCGTCGGGTCGCCCTTGGCCTGYAAGCCGCGCATGTCATCGGGGACCATCAGTTGCAGGTCGAGGCCGCGTTGCGCGGCGCTGTGCTGGAACGACTGGGCGCAACTGCCGATCAGTTCGACGAGATTGAACGCAATGTGCTCCAGTTCCAGCTCTGAACGTTCGATCCGCGAGAAATCCAGAATGTCGTTGATGACCTTGAGCAAGTGCTCGGTAGACTCCGAGGCCAGCGCCGCGTATTCCACCTGCTCCTCGGTCATGTCGGTGGTTTCCAGTAACTGCAGCATGCCCAGTACGCCATTCATCGGTGTGCGCAGTTCATGGCTCATCATGGCGAGGAAGTCGGATTTGGCGTTGTTGGCCTTTTCCGCTTCTTCGCGGGTCTGGATCAACTGCGCCATGGCCTGATGCTGTTCGCGGCTGGCCTGCTCGAGACCGCTGGCGAGATTGTTGATGTGTTGCGACAGCGCCCCCAGCTCGGTGTCGTCGACAATCGGCAGCGGTGTTTTGTAGTCGCCGTCCTGGATCGCCTTGACCGCATTGCCGATATCACGGATTGGTTGCGACAGGCTGCCCGCCAGACGCCGGGCCACGAAGAAGGTAAATAGCAGGGCAAACAGCGCCAGAATGGCGGCCTTGAGCACGATTTCCTGCTGGCGTTGGCTGAAGGCATCGTTGGACAGTCCGACGATCACCCGGCCGAGATAGTCTTCGGTGGGGGCCGCGCTGGCGGATTTGCTGCTCTGGAAAAAATCATTGTGCAACGCGATTCGCTGGAGCCGTATCGGTGCCTGGAACACTTCGAGCTGTTGCGCGCGATTGTGGTGTTCGCTCGGTTGTTCGACGTACACCAGAACCCGGTTGGCGCTGTCCTGGATTTCCAGAAAGCTCACGTTGGGCGTGGCCAGTGTCGCCTTGAGCAAGGTTTCGAGCACTTCGATGTTGCCCGAGATCACTCCGTACTCGGTGGCCGGSGCCAGTTGATTGGCGATCAACTGGCCGGTGTGGGTSAKTTCCTGACGCAGATCCTGGATACGCACGAACGTGAAGAAGCTGATCAGCATCAAGGTCAGCAGCAGTGCAGGGCCGAGGCTGATGAGTTGGGTGCGGGTGCTGATGTCCCAGCGACGGCGCAAGTTCATGGGCGGCGTTCTCCTTCAGCCAGCAACGTGGCGACCGACGCGTCGTTTATCTGTTCGATACCCAATGAACGCGCCACCTGCGGATTGCTCGCGACCTTGAATCGATGGGGATAGTGCGTGCGCGGCCAGGTGGTCGGTGGCCGGTCGAGCAACTCGTCGAGGATCGCCAGCCAGTCGCTCTGATCGCTGTAGGTGCTGGCCAGGCTTGCGGCCTTGACGAAACCTGCGTTGGGTCCGATCAGCGCCATTTGCCGTGAGTAGCTGCTCAGCAGCAGGTTCTTTGCGGTTTGCGGGTTGTACAGGTCGGCATCGTCCAGGCCCAGCAACACGTCGCTGTTATTCAGCAGGGCCTGTAACGGATGACTGTCGTGAATGTTGTCCCAGCGCTGGGTGACCACCTCCAGACCCAAGGGGAGGGCGGCATTACGCAGCTCATTCAACAGAAATTCACTGTGGTTGTGGTAGAGCACGCCGATGCGTTTGGCTTCGGGCAACAGGGTGTGGGCCAAGCGCAACTGGCGGTCCAGTGGTGGATCGCTCCATAGCAGGGAAAGGTGTGCAGGCAGCGTGTTGTTCAAGCGTTGCCGGGCTTGCAGGCGGCTGATGCGCAACACCAGTGTCGCCGGGCCCCGGCTGTCCTGCAGGCGCCAGTCGAGGCTCGGCAGGTCGAGCAGTATCAAGCGGATGTTTTCAGGCAGCTTGTCAGGAATCGGCAAACTCGCCAGTGTCTGGAAGCGTACGTTATCGTTCGGTCGCAACTCGCTCAGGGCCTGGGTGAACGCCCGCACATCGGGGCTGTCTTCGGCACCCGTGAGCAAAATGTCGGCCGCGTTACCCGGCAGGCTACCGAACAAGCTGCTGAACAATAGACAAAGCACGGCCAGCAGCCGGCGCAGGGACGGCGTTTTCCAGGCTGGGCAATACGACATATTAAAGCGCCAGCCCCGGCGAGCTGAAAATCAGCGCCAGTACCAGGGGCGAATGCGGTGAAGGAGCACCCGGAGACACAACACATCCCAGTCAGTGATTGATGGCGCGCATGTTAACCGAGCCGAATGACTTTTCCATTCACGATGTCCGCATTTTCCTCGGTTTTATTGGTCTTCTTCCCACAACTGCCGGTATTTGACGTCGGGGCTGGCCGCCGATGGGCTGCCCCGTATAATGCCGACATCGCCACTGGTATGGATTAACGGATTGCATATGACTGAGCAGCGCCCGATTGCGGTCCTGGGAGGCGGAAGTTTTGGAACCGCCGTGGCTAATCTGCTGGCCGAAAATGGGCTTCAGGTCCTTCAGTGGATGCGTGACCCCGAACAGGCCGAGGCCATGCGGGTCAATCGCGAAAACCCGCGTTACCTCAAAGGCATCAAGATTCTGCCCGGCGTCACGCCGGTCACCGACCTGCAAGCCACCCTGGACGCCTGTGACCTGTGTTTTGTCGCATTGCCTTCCAGCGCGCTGCGCTCGGTGCTGGTGCCGCACGCCGAACGGTTGACCGGTAAATTACTGGTGAGCCTGACCAAAGGCATCGAAGCCCACACATTCAAACTGATGAGCGAGATCCTCGAAGAGATCGCCCCGCAGGCCCGCATCGGCGTCCTGTCCGGACCCAACCTGGCCCGTGAAATCGCCGAACATGCACTGACCGCCACGGTGGTCGCCAGTGAAGACGAAGAACTCTGCCAGCAGGTTCAGGCCGCGCTGCACGGCCGCACCTTTCGTGTTTACGCCAGCGCCGACCGTTTCGGTGTGGAGCTGGGCGGGGCGTTGAAAAACGTTTACGCGATCATCGCCGGCATGGCGGTGGCGCTGGGCATGGGGGAAAATACCAAGAGCATGCTGATCACCCGGGCATTGGCGGAAATGACTCGCTTTGCGGTGAATCAGGGCGCCAACCCGATGACCTTCCTGGGGCTTGCGGGCGTGGGCGATCTGATCGTGACCTGTTCATCGCCCAAGAGCCGCAACTATCAGGTCGGCTTCGCCCTCGGCCAGGGCCTGAGCCTGGACGAGGCCGTCACGCGCCTGGGCGAAGTCGCCGAAGGGGTCAACACCCTTAAAGTGCTCAAGGCCAAGGCCCAGGAGGTTGGCGTGTACATGCCGCTGGTCGCCGGGCTGCACGCGATCCTGTTCGAGGGGCGCACGCTGGAGCAGGTCATCGGTCTGCTGATGCGTGGAGAGCCGAAAACCGACGTCGATTTTATTTCCACCAGTGATTTCAACTGATCACGCTTGCCAGAAAAGCAGGGAGTTGCGCATGAACGATCCAAAAGTAGAAGCCAAATACGAGTCCATCCTGCTGCGTGTGTTGTGGATGGTGGTCTTCGTGCTGGTGTGGCAAGTGGCGCAGTTCATCCTCGGCGCCGTCGTGCTGGTGCAGTTGATCTATCGTTTGTTCTATGGCGCCCCGAACGCCAGTCTGATGAATTTCGGCGACAGCCTGAGCCAGTTTCTGGCGCAGATCGGTCGTTTCGGGAGCTTTCACAGCGACCAGAAGCCTTGGCCGTTCGCCGATTGGCCGACGCCGCGTACGCCGGAAGGTGAAGCGCCGCATGTCGTGGCACCGGCACCGCATTCGGCTCGAGATGAGGAACCCAAGCTATGAAACTCTGGGTAATGCGTCATGGTGAAGCTGTACCGCACGGGGCCCGCCCCCACGATTCGGAGCGGGAGTTGACGGAGCACGGTCGTAAGGAAGTGCTGCGCAGCGCTGAGCAGTTGATGGGGCAGCCGCTGACGGCGATCTATGCCAGCCCGTACCTGCGAGCGCAGGAGACCGCGCATCTGGTGCGTGAGGTTTTGGGGTTCGAGCCGGAGATCCGCACCGTCGAATGGCTGACCCCGGACACCGAGCCGGACAAGGTCGCCGAGCAACTGGTGTCGGTGAGCAACGTCCTTTTGGTCAGTCACAACCCGCTGGTGGGGCATTTGTTGAGTTACCTGCAACATGGCGCCGGGTATCCACCGGAAAAAGTCAGCACCGCCGGTCTGGCGGAGCTCAAGGGTGATGAGCTGCTGATCGGGTCGATGAAGCTCGACAGCATCAAGCACCCATAACCCGAATACGACACCCATCAACTGTGGGAGCAAGCTCGCTCCCACAGATGGAGAAAATTTTGAATAAAATAGTCAACCAAGCACTTGCTTGGTTGACTACGCTTGCTCCAGACCAAAACCACAGGAGCGAGTCGCATGTCTGCTGCTTTTCGTTTGCCGCTGGACGTTTTCTACGAGCGTGAGGCCCGTCATCCCCGCCAGCGCTTTCTGGTCCAGCCTGTCGCAGGCGGGCAGGTCGAGACCTTGACCTGGGCGGACGTCGCTCATCAGGCTCGTTGCGCGGCCCATTGGTTGCGGGCGCGGGAACTGCCGCAGGGCAGCCATATCGCCCTGATCTCGAAAAACTGTGCGCACTGGATCATTGCCGACCTGGCGATCTGGATGGCCGGGCATGTCTCGGTGCCGTTGTACCCCAACCTCACCGCCGAGACCGTTGCCCAGGTACTCGAACACTCGGGAGCGGCACTGGCGTTCATCGGCAAGCTCGACGACTGGCCAGGCATGTCCCGTGGCGTCAGCCCCGATCTGCCAATCATCAGCCTGCCGCTACATCCACCCGGTACGTTCGATTTCAGTTGGGCCGACCTGCAACGCAGCTCGCCGATCCAGGACGATCCCAAACCTGCCGCCGATCAACTGGCGACCATCATTTACACCTCCGGCACTACTGGCATGCCCAAAGGCGTGATGCACAGTTTTGGCACCCTGGGGTTTGCCACCACTCGTGGCACTTCGTTGTTCGGCCTCAACGAGTCGGACCGACTGCTGTCCTATTTGCCGCTGTGCCACGTTGCCGAGCGGATGTTCGTCGAACTGGCATCGATTTACACCGGCCAAACGGTGTTTTTCGCCGAGAGCCTCGATACCTTTCTCACCGACCTGCAGCGTGCGCGCCCGACCGCGCTGTTTGGCGTGCCGCGCATCTGGACCAAATTCCAGATGGGCGTGTACAGCAAGATTCCGGCAAAACGTCTCGACTTCCTGCTCGGCCTGCCGATCATCGGCAAACGGGTCGGGCATAAAGTCCTCGCCAGGTTGGGGCTGGATGCGTTGCGCATTGCGCTTTCCGGTGCTGCACCGGTGCCGCAGACCTTGTTGCAGTGGTATCGCAAACTGGGCTTGGACGTGCTGGAGGTTTACGGCATGACCGAGAGCTGCGGCTATTCGCACATCGGCATACCGGGCCAGAACAAACCGGGCTGGATCGGCAAACCGTGCCCGGAAGTCGAAGTGCGGATCGCCGAGACAGGGGAGGTCTTGGTGCGCAGTGGTGCGACCATGCTCGGGTATTACAAGGAACCGGAAAAAACCGCCGACACCATTACCGAGGATGGCTTCCTGCGTACCGGCGACAAGGGCGAGGAGGACGCCGAAGGCAATCTGCGCCTGACCGGGCGCCTGAAGGAAATCTTCAAGACCAGCAAAGGCAAGTACGTGGCCCCGGCACCAATTGAAAATCGCCTGGCCGTGCACTCGCGCATCGAACAGGTCTGTGTAGTGGGCGATGGCTTGGGTGCACCGTTGGGCTTGTGCGTATTGTCGGCGGTCGGCCAGCAGGATGCCGGCGGCGCCGCGCGCGCCGGCTTGCATTCGAGCCTGGAAAAACTGCTGGAAGAGGTCAATGCTGCCCTCGACAAACATGAACGGCTGCGGCGCCTGGTGGTAGTCAAGGACAGTTGGGCCGTGGAAAACGGTTTTCTCACCCCGACCCTGAAGATCAAGCGCAATGTGATCGAAGCGGCTTACGGTGAGCGCTTTGAAGAATGGAGCGAACGCAGCGAAGCGGTGCTGTGGCAGGATTGATCCACCAACAAAACCAACAAGGAAACTCTGCGATGAGCCTGTGGCGCACCGTTCCCAACATCGAACAGTTGAACGCTATCCAGAAAAACACCATCGGTGAAGTGCTGGACATCCGTTTCGAGGCCTTTGACGATGAGTCCCTGACGGCCAGCATGGTCATTGACCATCGCACTCACCAGCCTTACGGCTTGCTGCACGGCGGTGCCTCGGTGGTGTTGGCCGAGTCGGTCGGCTCGATGGCCAGTTACCTGTGCATCGATGCCAGCAAGTTCTATTGCGTGGGCCTGGAAATCAACGCCAACCATTTGCGCGGCCTGCGCAGCGGGCGGGTGACGGCGGTGGCCAGGCCGATCCACATCGGCCGCACGACCCATGTCTGGGACATTCGGTTGACCAGCGATGAGGGCAAGGCCAGTTGCGTGTCGCGGCTGACCATGGCGGTGGTGCCGTTGGGTGAGAATCCGCCGACACGTTGAACTCAAGCCATGGCTTTGACCGGACTGTCATCATTCCTGGCAGTTACGGTCATTGCTGCAGGACGCGGTCTTGCGGACAATCAATGCCTGTTCTCGCTCATGGATTTGCAGGTATGTCGCAACAGATCTTTTTCGCCCACGCCAATGGTTTTCCTTCGGGGACCTACGGCAAGTTGTTTGCGGCGCTGGCACCCGAGTTTCAGGTGACGCATCTGGAGCAGCACGCCCACGACCCGCGTTTCCCGGCGGACGACAACTGGTACAACCTGGTGGATGAGCTGATCCATCACCTGCAACAACAGGCCGAGCCCGTGTGGGGCGTTGGTCACTCCTTCGGTGGCGTATTGCACCTGCATGCGGCCTTGCGCTGCCCCGAGTTGTATCGCGGGGTGGTGATGCTCGACTCGCCAGTGCTGACCCGAACCGATCGATGGGTCATCCGGGCGGCCAAACGCTTCGGTTTCATCGACCGCTTGACGCCGGCCGGGCGGACCCTCGGTCGTCGTGAGGAATTCGCCGACCTGGAAAGCGCGCGCAAGTACTTCGCCGGTAAAACCCTGTTTCGCGGCTTCGACCCGGAATGCTTCGATGCCTACCTGCAACATGGCTTGCACCAGGTCGATGACAAGCTGCGCTTGCGGTTCGACCCGGCCACGGAAATCAGCATCTATCGCGGCGTGCCGCATACCAGCCCGGGCAGCACCCGGCAGTTGCAAGTGCCGCTGGCGGTGGTTCGCGGGCACAACAGCCGCGTGGTGATGCGCCATCACGCAAGTTCAGTCGACCGCCTGCCGTTGGGCGAGTCGTTGACCATGCCCGGCGGCCACATGTTTCCGCTCGAACGTCCCCTTGATACCGCTGAAATGCTCAAAGGCCTGTTCTACCGCTGGGACGGCCGTCGACAACAGGAATGCGCATGAGCCACGTCGTCGAAGAGGTCCGCCTGAGCCTGCCGCACATCGAACTGGCGGCGCACCTGTTTGGTCCCGAAGACGGTTTGCCGGTCATTGCCCTGCATGGCTGGCTGGACAACGCCAACAGCTTTGCCCGTCTGGCGCCGAAGCTCAAAGGCCTGCGCATCATCGCCCTGGACATGGCCGGTCATGGTCATTCCGGGCATCGCCCGCCGGGAGCCGGTTACGCCATGTGGGACTACGCCCACGATGTGCTGCAGGTCGCCGAACAGCTTGGACTGCGCAAATTTGCGCTGATGGGGCATTCGATGGGTGCCATCGCTTCGCTGATCATCGCCGGGGCGATGCCCGAGCGGGTCACCCACCTGGCGTTGATCGACGGCATCATTCCTCCTACAGACAAAGGTGAAAACGCTGCCGAGCGAATGGGCATGGCCCTGCAAGCGCAACTGGATCTGCGGGAAAAGCGCAAACCGGTCTACGACACCCTCGACCGAGCCATCGAAGCGCGCATGAAAGGTTTAGTCGCGGTCAGCCGCGAAGCCGCCGAGTTGCTGGCCCAGCGGGGCTTGATGCCGGTGCCGGGCGGTTACACCTGGCGCACCGACAATCGCCTCACGTTGCCATCGCCGCTGCGTCTTACCACCGAACAGGCCATGGCCTTCGTCCAGCGGGTCAAGTGTCCTGCAACACTGGTGGTTGCCGCCGACGGCATGCTCGCCAAACACCCGGAATTGCTGGAGCGTCTACCCTTTAGCCGGGAACAGCTGCCAGGCGGCCACCATTTGCACCTGAATGACGAGTCCGGTGCCGATCTTGTCGCAGACTGTTTCAATCGGTTCTTCGCCATTCCTTGACTTGCGTCGGGCAACTGTCGAGGCTGGGCGGGTTGAAATGGGAGACAACCATGATAGATCTCTACACCGCTGCGACCCCGAATGGCCACAAGGTCTCTATCGTGCTCGAGGAACTCGGCCTGCCCTACACGGTGCATGCCCTGAGTTTCGACAAAAAGGAGCAGAAGTCCGCGGACTTCCTCAAGATCAACCCCAATGGCCGGATTCCGGCAATTGTCGACCGCGCCAACGGCGATTTCGCCGTGTTCGAATCCGGCGCCATCCTGATTTACCTCGCTGAACAGACCGGCAAACTGATGCCGAGCGACCCGAAGGGACGTTCGCTGGTATTGCAGTGGCTGATGTTCCAGATGGGGGGCATCGGCCCGATGCAGGGTCAGGCCAACGTGTTCTTCCGCTACTTTCCGGAAAAACTCCAGGGCGCCATCGACCGCTATCAGCATGAAACCCGCCGCCTCTACGAAGTGCTCGACACGCGTTTGCAAAGCGTGGAGTTCCTCGCCGATCAGTACAGCATTGCCGACATCGCCACCTTTCCCTGGGTGCGCGGCTACGAGTGGTCGGGCGTCTCGGTGGAGGGCTTGACGGCGTTGCAGCGCTGGATGGCGACCCTGGAGGCTCGGCCGGCGGTGCAGCGTGGTCTGCAGGTACCGCAACGCGCCGATGAAGCCAGTGTCATCAAGGGTGCCCAGGCCATGCTGATCCGATGAGTCTATCCATGCGTTCATTCAGTTTGCTGGTGCTGTGCAGTTTCAGTCCCATGTTGTTCGCCGCCGATGTTCCGGGCAGTCAGGACCTGCCGATAGTACCGCGCATGGTCGACGCCCGGATTGTCGATTATCGTCCCGCCGCCGAACTGGAGCGGATCTACCCGTTGGGTTCGATTCGTAAAATCAGTGGCCAGTTACGTTTCGACAGTCAGGTCAGTGCCCGCGGCAACGTCACTTCGGTGACCTACGAGTTGCCACCTGAACATTCATCCATCGAGGCATTCACCGCTGCCCGCGAGGCCTTGCAACAACAGGGCGCCGGGTTGCTTTTTTGGTGCCAGGCGCGCGATTGCGGCGAAAGCAGCCTCTGGGCCAATCAAGTCTTCGGCAACGCCAAGCTGTACGGCGCCGACGATCAACAAGCCTATTTGCTGCTGCGACTTGCCGCTCCACGGGACAACACGCTCGTCGCGCTGTACAGCATCACCCGCGGTAATCGCAAAGCCTACCTGCATGTCGAGCAGTTCGACGCTTCGGCACCGCTGGGTGAGTTATTGCCGAGCTCCGCGACCTTGCTGCGTGAACTCAGGAGCACCGGTGAGCTCGATTTTTCCACGTTGAACAGCGTACCTGACGAGACCTGGCTACGCCTGATTTCTCGCGGACTGAATCTGGACACCACTTTGCGGGTCAGTATTTCCGGAGCGAACGCCGAAGCCTGGCGTCAGGCCCTGATTGGCCAGGGCGTGCGTGCCGCGCGGCTGGAAACCGGCAGTGCCGAAGGCTCTGGCCTGCACATCGAGCTATTGCGCTAGGCTGTACCGGGCGAGCGTGCACGCTGCGTTCGCCTACTCTTTTGCTGACTGACTTTTTCGAGACTTTTGATGATCAATAACGATCGCCTGTTGGTGCAGATCCTGCTCGTGGTGCTGTTCGGCGCGAGTTTCTGGGTGATGGCGCCGTTCTGGTCGGCGATGTTCTGGGGCGCGGTCCTGGCATTTGCCAGTTGGCCGCTGATGCGCTTGTTGACCCGTTGGCTCAATGGCCGCGAGTCTCTGGCGGCGGCATTGCTGACGCTGGGCTGGATGGTGCTGGTAGCGGCACCGCTGGTGTGGCTGGGTTTCAACCTTGCCGATCATGTGCGCGATGCCACGGCATTCATCAAGGATGCGCAGGTCGAGGGGCTACCCGAAGCACCGGTGTGGCTGGGTTCGATTCCCCTGGTGGGCGAGCGGCTGGTCGGGATCTGGAACAGCATCGATGAGCAGGGCGCGGCGATGATGATGTCGCTCAAGCCTTATCTGGGGCAGGTGGGTAACTGGTTGCTGGCGCGCAGCGCACAGATCGGCGGCGGTATTCTCGAATTGACCCTGAGCATCGTCTTCGTATTCTTTTTCTATCGCGACGGGCCGCGCCTGGCGGCGTTTGTCCACACGTTGCTGGAGCGGCTGATCGGTCAACGGGCCGGCTACTACATTGAACTGGTGGCGGGCACGGTACAGCGGGTGGTGAACGGTGTGATCGGCACCGCGGCGGCCCAGGCGATCCTGGCGCTGATCGGGTTCCTGATTGCAGGCGTACCGGGTGCGTTGGTGCTCGGCATTGTGACGTTCATGCTCAGCCTGATCCCGATGGGCCCGCCGCTGGTATGGATTCCGGCGACCGCGTGGCTGGCCTGGAAAGGCGAGTACGGGATGGCCATATTCCTCGGGATCTGGGGCACATTCGTCATTAGCGGTGTCGACAACGTGCTCAAACCGTACCTGATCAGCCGTGGCGGTAACCTGCCGCTGGTCATTGTGTTGCTTGGGGTGTTTGGCGGGTTGATTGCCTTTGGCTTTATCGGCCTGTTCATTGGCCCGACGTTGCTGGCGGTGGCCTACAGCCTGTTGATCGACTGGAGCAAGACTCAGGCACGGGTTGAAGATCGCCGGCCCTGAAATTTGTATTCTGCTTGGGGCCTCTTGGTCGGAACGCTGCCCGGAGCAAGCCCGCTCCACACAGGTTCTGTTGCGGTATCAGGTGCATGTTGCGGTTGCCGAGGGTAGCGGGCCCAGGTGTTGCGGGCGTGTCGTGTCTGTATCGAGCTCGACACATTCGCCTCGAGGGCTAGTCTTGCCGGAACCGTCTCGACGATTTACCGATCATCGGGTCCCGCAGCGGCGCTGGTTCCGCTACAATGCGCGCCGATTTCGACTTGCCTGAGAGCCCACTCATGTCCGCCTGCCAGACTCCTATCATCGTCGCCCTGGATTTCCCTACCCGTGACGCCGCACTGAAGCTGGCCGATCAGTTGGACCCGAAGCTGTGCCGGGTCAAAGTCGGTAAGGAACTGTTCACCAGCTGCGCCTCGGAAATCGTCGGCACCCTGCGCGACAAGGGTTTCGAAGTGTTCCTGGACCTCAAGTTCCACGACATCCCGAACACCACCGCGATGGCCGTCAAGGCGGCTGCGGAAATGGGCGTGTGGATGGTCAACGTGCATTGCTCCGGCGGTCTGCGCATGATGGCTGCGTGCCGTGAAGTGCTGGATCAGCGCAGCGGTCCGAAACCGTTGCTGATCGGCGTGACCGTGTTGACCAGCATGGAGCGTGAAGACCTGGCGGGCATCGGTCTGGACATCGAGCCCCAGGAGCAGGTACTGCGCCTGGCCGCTTTGGCGGAAAAAGCCGGGATGGACGGCCTGGTGTGCTCGGCCCTGGAAGCCCATGCCCTGAAAACGGCGCATCCGTCGCTGCAACTGGTGACCCCGGGGATTCGCCCGGCGGGCAGCGCCCAGGACGATCAGCGCCGCATCCTGACGCCACGTCAGGCGCTGGATGCCGGTTCCGACTATCTGGTGATCGGTCGTCCGATCAGCCAGGCGGCGGATCCGGCCAAGGCGCTGGCTTCGGTCGTGGCCGAACTCGCTTAAACACCGCTAAACCTGTGGGAGCAGCCGGTCGACGCTCGATTGCTCGCGATGAGGGCGTATCAGTCCCTTTATGCTGGCTGATACACCGCCATCGCGAGCAGGCTCGCTCCTACATTGGTTTGGTGTCAAACCTTCAACACCAACTTCCCGAAATTCTCGCCGTTGAACAATTTCATCAGCGTCTCCGGGAAGGTCTCCAGTCCTTCGACGATGTCTTCCTTGCTCTTGAGCTGCCCCTTGGCCATCCAGCCGGCCATTTCCTGTGCAGCGCTGGCGTATTGGGCGGCGTAGTCCATCACTACGAAACCTTCCATGCGCGCGCGGTTGACCAGTAGCGACAGGTAATTAGCCGGGCCCTTGACCGCCTCCTTGTTGTTGTACTGGCTGATGGCACCGCAAATCACCACCCGCGCCTTCATGTTCAGGCGGCTCAACACCGCGTCGAGAATGTCGCCACCGACGTTATCGAAATATACGTCGACACCTTTCGGGCACTCGCGCTTGAGGCCGGCGAGGACGTCTTCGCTCTTGTAGTCGATAGCACCATCGAAACCCAGTTCATCGATCAGGAACTTGCACTTGTCCGCGCCGCCGGCGATGCCCACCACCCGGCAGCCTTTGATCTTGGCGATCTGCCCGGCAATGCTGCCCACGGCGCCGGCCGCACCCGACAGCACCACGGTGTCACCGGCCTTCGGAGCGCCGACGTCGAGCAGGGCGAAGTACGCCGTCATCCCGGTCATGCCCAGTGCCGACAAGTAACGTGGCAGAGGTGCCAGTTTTGGATCGACCTTGTAGAAGCCTCGCGGCTCGCCGAGGAAGAAATCCTGCACGCCCAGGGCGCCGTTGACGTAATCCCCGACCGCGAACCCCGGGTTGTTCGAGGCAATGACTTTGCCCACACCCAGGGCGCGCATGACTTCGCCGAGCCCGACTGGCGGGATGTAGGACTTACCCTCGTTCATCCAGCCACGCATGGCCGGGTCCAGTGACAGGTATTGGTTTTCGACCAGGATCTGGCCCGCCGCCGGCTCGCCGACCGGAATTTGCTGATAAGTGAATGTCTCGCGGGTCGCCGCGCCAACCGGACGTTTGGCGAGCAGGAATTGGCGATTGGTCTGGGAGGTCATGGCAGGCGCTCAAGATGAATGAAGCTTTGTTGATAGCCGGTCAGCGACGATGCCGCAAGTTCGGCTGATGTGGCGAATGCACGTTGATCCAGTGCAGTGATAGTTGGTACGACCGTTCCATCACTGCAACTCATGGGCGCCCAACCGGAGCCTTGATAGTGCTGCCGTGTTCAAGTTCTCCATGGCTAGATTGGTCCTGCGCGATTCCCCGCTTTCTTCTCTTCGAGGACATAACAATGAGCATGACGTTTTCCGGCCAGGTGGTTGTGGTAACTGGCGGGGCGGCCGGTATCGGCCGCGCGACCGCCCAGGCATTTGCCGCCGAGGGCCTGAAGGTCGTGGTGGCCGATATGGACGTGGCGGGCGGCGAGGGCACGGTGGCGCTGATTCGTACAGCCGGTGGCGAAGCGACCTTCGTGCGCTGCAACGTTACCCTGGAAAGCGATGTAAAAAATCTGATGGAGGAGGTGATCAATACTTACGGTCGCCTCGACTATGCCTTCAACAATGCCGGCATCGAAATCGAGAAAGGCAAGCTGGCCGAAGGTACGCTCGACGAGTTCGACGCGATCATGGGCGTCAACGTCAAAGGCGTCTGGTTGTGCATGAAATACCAATTGCCGCTGCTGCTGGCGCAAGGGGGCGGCGCGATCGTCAATACGGCATCGGTGGCCGGCCTCGGGGCCGCGCCGAAAATGAGCATCTACGCCGCCTCCAAGCATGCGGTGATCGGCCTGACCAAGTCGGCGGCCATCGAGTACGCCAAGAAAAAGATCCGGGTCAATGCGGTGTGCCCGGCGGTGATCGACACGGACATGTTCCGTCGCGCTTATGAAGCCGACCCGAAAAAAGGCGAGTTCGCCAACGCCATGCATCCGGTCGGTCGCATCGGCAAAGTCGAAGAGATCGCCAGCGCGGTGCTGTACCTGTGCAGCGATGGCGCGGCGTTCACCACGGGGCACTCATTGGCCGTGGACGGTGGCGTAACAGCGTTCTGAAGCAATGCATCGCTAAGGAAAAGTTGCAATCTGTGGGAGCGAGCCTGCTCGCGATGAGGGCGTATCAGTCGACATTAACGTTGGCTGACACACCGCTTTCGCGAGCAGCGCTCCCACAGCTTTTTTCGTCGCTGAGATGGCTGGTTTTATGGGGGGACGCAACGGGATCATGCAATGTGTTTCAAATGATTAGAGCAATGGGTTTTGGCGGCGTTGTCGCACATGTATTCGAACACTCCTGTGATTAACTGCTGCTCGCAAAATCAACAGGAGTTTGCTTGCTCATGGAATTGAGAATCGACCGACAGGCGCTGGTGCCCGTCGTACAGCAAATTGTTGACGCGCTGACCTGCTGGCTTCGTTCCAGTGGGGTATCGCCCGGTACGCGCCTGCCTTCGGTGCGACAGATTGCGTGGATCAATTTGCTCAGTCAGTCAAGCGTCACGCAGGCCTGCGAACGCCTGGTGACGCAGGGGATGCTGGTGTCAGGTCATGGGGCTGGCTATAGGGTTGCCGACCCGGCATTGGCCACGGTTGCGAAGTACGAGCCTGCGTGGCTCGAGGGGGCTGAGCCTGAGTACGGGCCCTGTTCGAGTGAGTTGAGGCTCGGCTGTGGCGGGCTGCCTGAAAGCTGGCGCGAGACCGACGATCTGATTTATGCGATTCGGCAAGTCAGTCGTACCGATACGGCCAGCCTGTTCAACTACAGCACGCCGCTGGGTTTGCCAGCCTTGCGACAACAGATACTCAAGCGCCTCAGGCAGCTGTATATCCCGGTGCAGGACAACCGGATCATGACCACGGCGGGGGCCAGTCAGGGGCTCGACCTGATTGTGCGGACACTGTTCAAGGCCGGTGACTGTGTGGTCGTGGAGAGTCCCGGTTATCCGGTGCTGTTCGATCTGCTCAGGCTGCACGGCGTCCACATGGTCGAGGTGCCGCGAACACCGCGGGGGCCGGACGTGGACGTGCTCGAATCGGTGCTGGTCAAACACCGGCCTCAGGGGCTGGTCATCAATAGCTTCTATCACAACCCGACCGGCAGCAGCCTTGCACCGGCGGTAGCGCGCCGCGCGCTGCAGCTGGCCAGGACCTTTGGCGTGCAGGTGATCGAAGACGACGTTTATGCGGATTTGCGCAGCGGTTGCGCTACGCGACTGGCTGCGCTGGACGACAACGTGATCTACGTGGGCAGCTATTCCAAGACCCTCAGCAGTTCCTTGCGGGTCGGTTTCGTGGTGGCCGGCTCTGAAGTCATTACGCGTCTGGCCGAAGTCAAGATGATCAGTGGCATGGGCGCCTCACGATTTTGCGAGTCGGTGCTGGCGTGCCTGTTGGCTAACGGTGCCTACGGCAAACTGGTGCAGCGTCAGCGCCAACGCTTGAACAGCGACCGGCTGGCGGTGTTGCAATTGCTCGAAGATGCCGAATGGGAAGTTTTCGGCAAGCCGGCGGGAGGCCTGTTCATCTGGGCTCGATCACGGATGTCCGACTACGATCAGGTGCGAACCCAGGCACGGCGCCTGGGTGTACTGCTGTCATCGAAGACCGCCTTCACCCCTTCGGGTGAGGCCAGTGACTGGCAGCGTATCAACGTGGCCTATGCCTGCGACCCGCGTGCCCGTGCGCTCTTTCAGGCCACTGCCCGGGATCGACCTCAAGCGTTCTGAAAACGACGTTGATGTAGCTTTTTGCCATTATTCCGGCGCCAGAGCCTTGTGTTGCTACTGGCCCGTTGCGAATCTGCGTCTACAGACTTTGGCAGGGGACTAAGAGCAATGAATTCGGCCGTGCAAGGACGTTTTGCCAACCTCGGTATGGCGAAAAAACTGGGTATCGGGTTTGTCCTGGTGCTGTTGTTGACTGCGCTGGTAGCGGGCATTGGCGTGTGGTCCCTGCAAACCATCAGCCAGCGCTTCGACGGGCTCAAGCAAATGTCATCGCTCAACAGCGGTTTGCTCAAGGTGCGGCTGCTGGAGCAGGAGTACGCCTTGCACGGCAATCCGAAAACCGTCGATGCCCTGCACGAGGGCGTCGATGGCCTGATCGCCCTGGCCGGCCAGCTCAAGGCCGYGTCTGCGGCCAACGTGCCGGTGATGAACGATGTCGAGCAGTCCCTGGGTGCCTATCGCAAGGCCTTCGACGAGTTTGTCTCGCTCACCCAGGCCAAGGACCTGGCGCTGGAAATGGCCAGTTGGTCGGTGTCCAGCGTGGCCAATAATCTTGATGTATTGCAGTCTGGGCTCGCCGATGACGGCGCCTATACCCTGAAAGATTCCGAAGGTAAGGACGGTGCGCAATTCCTCGAGCAGGCCAGCCAGGTCAGCCAGGTTTCACGCTTGATGTTGCAAGCCATGAATGAAGCTCGCGTGCGCCTGGATCAAAGCCGCAAAGGCGACGACAGCGCCGGGCAGGGCAAGATCGAACAGGCCAGCCAGGCATTGACCCAGGCCGAGCAGCTCAAGACCACGGTCAAGGATGAGGGTTACCAGACCGTCCTCAATGAGGTGATGGGTCATATCGCCAGTTTCAGTGACAAGCTCGCTGAGTACACCGGCCTGCTGGAACAGGAAAAAACCGTCTATCAGCAATTGCACCAACGCGCAGCCCAGGTGGTCGAGCGGGTGGATCAGGCTTATGTCGCGCAAGACCAGGCGATGCAGGCTGAACTGAAAAAGAACTCGCTGCTGATCATTGGCTCTTCCGCCCTGGCCTTGCTGGTCGGGCTGGTTGCCGCGTGGTTCATTACCCGGTTGATCGTGGCACCGCTGCGCAGTGTGATTCAGGTGGCGCAGCAGATTGCCTCGGGGGATTTGAGTGCGACCATTGACGTGACCCGCCGCGACGAAATCGGTCAGTTGATGCAGGCAATGCAACAAATGGGCGCGGGGCTCAGCCATATTGTCAGCGGCTTGCAGTCGGGTATCGAACAGTTGGCGACTTCCGCCCAGTCGCTGTCGGCGGTGACGGAACAGACCAATCTTGAGGTCAGTTCGCAGAAGGAGGAAACCGAACAGGTCGCCACTGCAATGAATCAGATGACGGCCACGGTGCATGATGTCGCGCGCAATGCAGAGGAAGCGGCCCTGGCTGCGCAAACGGCTGACGGCAAGGTTGAAAGCGGTCAGCTGGTGGTGCGTCAGAGCATGGCACGGATCGAGCAGTTGGCGGATTCGGCGACTTCCGCCAGTTCGAGCATCGAAAGCCTGAGTGCGGAAATCCAAAATATCGRCACGGTGTTGAGTGTGATCAAGAGCGTGGCGGAGCAGACCAACCTGCTGGCATTGAACGCGGCGATCGAGGCTGCCCGGGCCGGCGAGCAGGGCAGGGGCTTTGCGGTGGTGGCCGATGAAGTGCGCGCATTGGCCAAGCGAACCCAGCAATCGACCGAGGAAATCGAACGCCTGGTCAGCGCCTTGCGCTCGGCGGCGCAGTCGTCGGTGCAGCAGATCCAGAGCAGTGGCGAGTTGGTGAAGCTGGCGGTCAGCGACGCATTGCAGACCGAGAGTGCGCTGGGAAGCATTGCGGCGGCGGTATCCTTGATCCAGCAGATGAACCAGCAGATCGCCGCGGCGGCCGAGGAACAGAGCTCGGTGGCCGAAGAGATCAACCGCAGTGTCACCAGCATTCGCGCCAGTGCCGACCAGTCATCGCTGGCGATGCAGGGCAATGCGGCGTCCAGTATTGAGTTGGCGCAACTGGGGGTTGAGCTGAAGGGGATGGTGGGGCATTTCAGGCTTTGAAATGATCTTCGGTACAAACCAAAAAAGCCACCTCTCGGTTAATACTGATCAGTTAACACACGAAACCTGTGGGAGCGAGCTTGCTCGCGATGGGGGCCTAATGTTCAACATCAATGTTGACTGACCCGTCGCTATCGCGAGCAAGCTCGCTCCCACAAGGATTGCAGTGTTCAAACCCTTAACTGATCGGCATAAACCTCTCGGTGGCTTTTGTGTTTTCGCTGATCAGTCGTAGATCGCTTTCTTTTTCCAGTCCGCGTCGGCCTCGACGTCTTTTAAGCCTTCGGTCAACTGGTTGACTTCGCCTTCGACTGGCGCAATGCGATCCATGACCTGATCATTGGCGCGGGCCAGAAGCTTTTCCAGGTATTCCAGTTGCTCGGCGTAGACCTGTGGCTCCTGTTGTTTGCGCAGGTATTGCACGCCGCGTTCGAACGCCAGGCGAGCCTGTCCGGGCTGGTTCTGTTGCAGGGAGTGCTGGCCGAGGTTGTTGAAGAACTCGATGTGCAGCAGCACGAGGATGTGGCGCACTTCACGGATCCAGCGTTTGGCCTCGTTGGGGGCCAGGAAGCCGTCCTGTGCCGCGCGGGTGATCTGGCCGTGCAGGGCTTCGAGCAGGAAGCGTACATCCTTGGCCTTGGCTTCGGTCTGGATCGGTGCCGGCGGATTGTTGACCGGGATGGATTCACCCTGGCCGACAAGGGCCTCCAGTTCGGCGATCCGTGCCTTGAGGTTGGCGCTGGATTTTTCCAGGTTGAGCAAGCGCTGGCAGACGTTCAGTTCCAGGCGGGCCAACAACAGCTTGAGTGCCGGGGTCATCAACTGGCCGGGGAACGTCTCGGTGATTTCGCCGCAGCGACGCAGACGATCATTGAGTTCAATCTTGGTACGGGCCTTTTCCAGCTTGTTGTTTTCCAGCACATGGTTCATGTAACCAATGGCGATCAACAGGGCGATCCCGGCTACGACGAGCAGGGTGATCATGAGTGGCGTCACCGGTAAGACCTCTTTATAGGTTACGCATGCGAGTCGGGTGGCTTGGCATTTGAGCGCCCAGGCCCGCACGACGGGTTGGATCGGACATGCTTGTGCTTATATCGGCCGCAGCCCCGTTTCTATAAATGATGGCACCAGATATACAAAGTGCCATCATTGGGTGAACTATAACGTCTTGGCGGGTGCCAGAATATAGGCGTCAAACCCCGGGCAGCGGAAAAACCGCAATGGCTCCCAAAAGCAGGGCGAAGTCATTGATTTAAATAAATTTATATCAGGGGGTTGACGACCTCTCAATCCATCCATAGAATGCGCGCCACTTGCAGCGTAAAGCACACAGCGAAACGAAGCAGGGAGTGAATGTTGTACGTGTGTCCCCTTCGTCTAGTGGCCTAGGACACCGCCCTTTCACGGCGGTAACAGGGGTTCGAGTCCCCTAGGGGACGCCAATGCGGGAATAGCTCAGTTGGTAGAGCACGACCTTGCCAAGGTCGGGGTCGCGAGTTCGAGTCTCGTTTCCCGCTCCAATTTTAAACAGCGTTGCTTTCGGGCAGGGCTGAGTGAAACCAGAACCAAGTCTTCGGATGCGGCTCTGGACACCGAAACACACACCATGTGTTCCGGGTAGCGTGTCCCCTTCGTCTAGTGGCCTAGGACACCGCCCTTTCACGGCGGTAACAGGGGTTCGAGTCCCCTAGGGGACGCCA